>JANYFT010000161.1 GCA_025359625.1 Ferruginibacter sp. | reverse complement strand
GATTAATCCGCTAACATGTACGAAAGTTTCTTTGTTAGAATCATCATGCTTGATAAAACCGAATCCTTTTTCAGAATTGAAAAACTTAACGGTGCCTAGTGTTTTGTCCATTTTTTAAAATTGTATTGTATTAAATTAAGTGGCAAATATAAGTTTTTCTTTTAAATACAGCATAAATACTGCAATTTGTAATTTATAAAATGAATTTGAAGCTATTTTACTTTAAAATACTCCACCATTTCATCATAAGCTGCTTCTCCGCCCGCAATATCTTTAATGATTTTGCCTTTTTCCATCAGTAATATCCTGCTGCTAACTTCCGATACATGGTTAATATCATGACTGCTAACTATGATGCACATGCGATTATCTGCTGCCATTTTCTTTATCATATCAACCAGTCTTAACTGGGTTGTTGGGTCAAGGTTTGCAAATGGTTCATCCAAAATTAATAATTCAGGATTGGTAAGTAGTGCCGCTATAATGCCGATTTTAAATTGGTTACCCTTACTAAAATCACGGATGTACTTTCCTTTCTTTAAAATAGCATCATCAAAAAATGCCTGGTAAGTGTGTAAAAAATCATCTACATCCGCTTTCGACAATTGATTAAGTTTTCCTACAAAGTAAAAATATTCTTCCGGCGTAAGGTAGTCTATCAAAAAGCCCTCATCAATGTAGGCTGCAGTATAACTCTTCCATTCTTCTGTAGTGGTTACCAGGTTTCCTTTTGATAGTATTTCACCACTATTAGCCCTGATAAGGTCAAGTAACAAGCGAAAAAAGGTTGTTTTGCCGGCACCGTTGTTACCCACCAAACCTATTACTTCACCAGCATGTATTTCAAGCACATCAATATCAACAGCAGTAATTCCTTTATAAGACTTTTGTAATTTTTTTATTGAGATCATTGTAATGGTTAGATTTTTTTATTTGATTGCAAAGTTGTGCAGCAGAAACTTACAATAAGCTACAGTATAAACTGGTTCTACCGCTCCCTAAAACCTTCCAGTATTTTGTGTTTACGAATATTGAATTGTCCCACAAGCCAGTTGATGATTACTTCATTTAAAGCCAATCCTGTAATGCCCAATGCACTGATGCAGATAATGGCGGCCCAAAAACCAACAAACTTGTTCAACAAATAAAATACACCCACTGGTCCAAATGAAATCAGTAATGATTGCAGCCATTGCAAAGCGCCAATTCCCTGAAAATTCATGCTGGCAGATTTACTTAGATTGAGGTATTTATAATTGTAGGTCGCTGCATAAATCGTCACAAAAGAGTTAACGCCGATGCTATATAAAAAAGCGGCCAACTGAATGGGTAAAATGCGCCAGCCCATAAAGCCATAAAAACTGGCAATTAAAAATTGCAAAGAGCACACCGTTACAAATAACGAAAACTTGGCTTTAATGTATTGCTTCATGTTGATGTTGTAACTCATCATGCCATCAAAGTGGCTGCTTTGCCAGGCAAATAAAAACTGGCCGTAATTGCTGATAAATAATCCTGTTATAAACAATGCAAAAAGAAATAACACAGTGTAGTTGCCGGTCTGCAGGTATTTGGGATAAAAGATAAAACCGTATAATAAAATTACGCCGGATAAAATGATCAATGATTTTGGCCGTTTATTTCTAAAGATAAGTTTCAGGTCGAGTGCGATCATTTCACCCACATCGCCATACTTATCCAGAAAAGAATATTTTTTACTTATCGTCAGTTTGCGTTCACTTACCAGTTCCTCAATGTATAAATGGCTTCTTAAATAATTATTGTTTATTAAAAAGATTACTGTTGCTAATGCCAACGGGATAATACATAGCCAGGGATGGTGTAGCAGGCCGATAAATAAATTGGCAGATGTTTTTTCAAACGATATTATTTTAAAATAATCAAATCCTTTTAGGATAGCTATAATGATGATTATGGCAAAAAACCACCAGCTACTGCTTATAGATCTTCGTTTAATGTACATATTTAAAAAGTGGTTATTAACCACCAAAGCAAACATGGATACTAAAAAACAAACGGTAGCAACAGTGCCATAGGCAGGAAGAATAACCACTACAGAAAAAGGGATAAAAACAAACAACGGTAAAATATTAATAACATGCACCACGGAACGCACGTTTAAAAAGCGCAACATACTACTGCGTTTTATATTTTGGGTAAGGTAGGGTTGAATGCTTAATGAAGGAAGTTCCTGCAACTGAAACCGAAATAATAAACCTGTCAAAAAATAATAAATAATGTAAGAACTAAATAAAAGAACAGGGTCTTTGCCGGGCATTCTTTCTTCAAGCAAGTAAGGTAGTAAAATTCCTATCCCTGCAATTTCTAAAAAGATAAGCAAATAAAAAATGCCTAAAATAATTTGAAGCACCAGGCTTTTATTGGCATTGCGTGCCCGCCAGAAACTATGCCATTGGTGAGCTAGAAAAGTTAATAGTGACATTTTAAAAGGGTTAGTATTTTTAGTAAATGTAAAAAATAAAATCAGGTGGCAAAATGTTTAATAATAAACTTTTTGTTTTCTATATAATACGTCAACATAAAACTCAGTTAATTTTATTTATCTAACTCATGTCTTTGTGTACTTTTAAATTCCCTCCAAACATATTACATTAAAATTCTTGCTAAAGTAAGCCTGAATTAGCCTACATTTGCAAAAATTTTTATTATGATAAACGAAGTAATTGCAAAATTTATTGAAGGTGGGCATTTGGCAAAAAACCCGGTTAAGATTGAATTTAAGAAAAGAAATACCATCCTTGGTATCTTCGTTCAATCACCAGATTATGAAGATCTGAAATCAAAAAACTTCTGGCGCATTGTTTCTGAAACTAATATTAAAGAGTGGAAAGAATCGCATGATAACAAGCTGGCTAAAATATTCAGCGGCGCAGAATTTAACCGTATCACGTTACCAAAGCAGGTGGCTGCAGTATAATTTTTTAGTTTTAATGCTAATGTACGTTGTACAATAATGTATCTTTTTTGATATTTTTTCTGCAATAAAATTCTTTTTTATCCTTACATTGGCAACCCAACATATTCAGATATAAAAAAGTGCAACTTTTAAAAGTTGCACTTTTTGTTTGATAAATTATATGAACCCTGGTAGACGATGAAAAGGTTATCTTCTTTTAATTTAAACCTGCTACAAAAGCCACTAATAAAGTCATGGCTCTTGTAGTATGATGATATGTATTTTACAACTCCGGTTCAGGCGAAGCGCAAAGGGAGATATTAATATTCATCTTCATTAAAAAAGAAATCTTCCTGGCTGGGATAATCAGGCCAGATATCTTCCAGTCCCTCATAAATTTCTCCTTCATCATCCAGTTCCTGCAGGTTCTCAATAACTTCAATTGGAGCACCACTGCGGATACCAAAGTCTATCAGTTCATCTTTTGTTGCCGGCCATGGAGCATCTTCTAAATGAGAGGCTAATTCTAGTGTCCAAAACATCGTTTAAATGGGTTTATTTTTTGCAAATGTAAAAGTTTGGTGGAATTAAACAAATGTGTTTTTTAAACCTAACTTTTTATTTTTATTTAAAACGGGCAAATAGTGCCTTTAATTGCGTTTAAATTATTAATAATTAGCTACTTTAGCCACATGCTTACAGCAACCAATATTATAAAAAATTATGGCAGCCTGCCGGTTTTAAGCGGAGTTGATATACATATTCAAAAAGCAGAAATTGTCAGTATCGTTGGTTCATCCGGTGCCGGTAAAAGCACGCTGCTGCACATTCTTGGCACTTTAGATACCGCAGATAAAGGTTCAGTTTCGCTGGAAGGACAAAGGATGGAGACACTCAGTGGCAAAAAATTAGCCGCTTTCCGCAACAAATATATCGGCTTTGTTTTTCAATTTCATCATTTATTACCCGAGTTTACGGCCCTTGAAAATGTATGTATTCCGGGGTGGATAGCGGGCAGAAAAAAAAATGAAATAAAAGAAAAAGCCATCCATTTGTTAACAACTTTAGGGCTGTCTGGCCGGTTAGAGAACAAACCACAACAACTTTCGGGTGGTGAACAGCAAAGGGTAGCGGTGGCAAGAGCGCTTATTAATGACCCGTCAATCATCATGGCAGATGAACCAACCGGCAATTTAGATAGTGCCAATGCAAAGGAATTGCACCAGCTTTTTATTGACCTTAGAGACCAGTTTAAACAAACATTTTTAATAGTAACCCACAACGAAGAACTTGCTCAAATGAGCGACCGGATATTGCACATGAAAGACGGGAAAATTTTAATGGATAATTTTTTAATGGATAATTCTATAAAAACCTGAGAGTTTTAGTAATGGAAAATAATATTAATTGTCCGTTAAAAAATTATCCAGTAATTGTTATGGGATAATGATCAGGGTACTTTGGCGGACTAAAAACATTATCAATTATTCCTTAAAAAATTATCCATTAATCCTCGGTTTCCACGCCACTTCTTCTACCTGTAATAAATGCGCAACATATCTTGATAATACAAACAGGTAATCACTAAGCCGGTTAATGTATTTAATCACTAAAGCATCTATAAAGAGGCCATGCTCCTGCATATTTACGCACAACCTTTCTGCACGCCTGCAAATGCACCGGGCCACATGTGTGTTAGAAACGGTAATATGTCCCCCTGGCAAAATAAAAAATTTCATGGGTGGCAACACTTCATTCATGCGGTCAATCTCATTTTCCAGCAACACGATGTCTGTCTCTTTCAGGTCAGGGATTTTCATTAATGGTTCCTTATCCGGGTCGCATGCCAGTGAGGAACCAATAGTAAATAAACGATCCTGAATTTCTTTTAAAATAATTTTAGAGGGCATATCTTCAACGAGGTCGCTAACCAGGCCTATGTAAGAATTTAATTCATCTGTCGTGCCATAGGTCTCAATGCGTAAATTACTTTTAGGGACTTTTGTTCCCCCAATCAAACTGGTTTTGCCAAGGTCGCCGGTTTTGGTATATATCTTTAATGCCATAATTTTTTTTGTTGATAACTAACACAAAGCAACAAAAAAAATAGGGATTAGTTTATAATAATCAATGAACAGTTTAAAGTTTATAATTATAGTACGAACCGCTTAAAAATGCGCATTGCCTGACAGGCTAAAACACTAATAGCCTGGGATGAAATTGGGTTGCAAACAATATAATAAAACAAGCCGAAGGACTTAAACAAAACAATGCCCATTTTTATGGTATACAAAGTATAATTAAATCCTTTGCAGTCATGGAGTTTGCATTATTCTTCTTTTTGGAGAAAGCCTGTCCCTAAAATATATTGATGGCGGTGGCGATGCTAATTAAGCCAATTGAGCAATAACAGAAGGATTGGCGTTAACTCTGTCTGTTTCAATAACGCCATCCCTTAAACGTACTACGCGGTGAGCAAAACCGGCAATATCTTCTTCATGGGTTACCAGCACAACGGTGTTGCCGTCATTGTGTATTTTACCTAAAATATCCATTATCTCATGCGATGTTTTAGAGTCAAGGTTACCCGTAGGTTCATCCGCCAGAATAATAGCAGGATCATTTATCAAAGCCCTTGCAATAGCTACCCTTTGGCATTGACCGCCACTTAATTCATTCGGTTTATGATGGCTTCTATCTTCTAATTTTACTTTTCTTAAAACTTCCTGCGCCCTTTCTGTTCTTTCCCTTTTTGCAATACCACTATAAATAAGCGGCAGCGCTACATTCTCTACCGCAGTTAACCTTGGCAATAAATTAAATTGTTGAAAAACAAAACCGATTTCTTTATTGCGTATTTCGGCCAGGTCGTTATCTATCATGCGGCTAACATCGTGGCCGTTTAAAATATACCTTCCACGGGTTGGTGTATCGAGGCAACCTAAAATATTCATCAGGGTAGATTTGCCGGATCCGCTTGGGCCCATCAACGCCACGTATTCATTTTTAAAAATATCAATATTGATGCCTTTCAAAACTTCCAGTTCCTGTTTGCCTAAATAATAACTTTTACAAATATTTTCTAAGTGAATAATTCCCTGCATGATGGTATTTATTTTTTTTGATTCAATAAAGGTTATTAAACTGAATATTAGTTGCGTTGACAAACTTATCAATTAATTTATCAAGCCCTCATTATTTCTTAATCACTTTTGGCACTTTAAAAAACTGGCTATCATGCAATGGTGCATTCTTTAAACCTTCTTCACGGCTGATACTGCCTTTTACTTCATCTTCCCTCAGCACATTTACATTATCGCTCATGTGCAATAGCGGCACTACTCCTGTTGTATCCAGCTCATTTAATTTTTCTACAAAGGCTATCATTTTCTGCAGGTCTGTTTTAATAGCCGCTTTTTCAACATCATTAAATTGAAGCCTTGCCAGGTGTGCAATTTTATCTACCAGGGTATCATTTACTTCCATCAAACAAAAATAAAGGATTAGGCTGACAGGCTTGTTGATTTTATATGAATGGCATTCAATGGCGTTTCAAACAAACTTTGCCAAAGTTTACAACTTTGGCAAAATTGTATAACACAAGTATTGATTGCCAACTATTGAGTTTTGTTATCTTTGCCGTCCTTTTATGACAAAAAAAAAAGAAATAGTAATGAGTGGCATCCGGCCTACCGGATTTTTACACCTCGGTAATTACTTTGGGGCTATCCGCAATTATGTAAAAATGCAGGAAGACTTTGACTGTTATTTTATGGTAGCCGATCTCCATTCGCTTACTACCCATCCTGATACAAAACAGTTAAAAGCCAATGTACACAGGGTTTTGGCAGAAAATATTGCTTGTGGGTTAGATCCTGATAAAGTGGCTCTCTATTGCCAGAGCCATGTGTACGAAACAGCAGAATTATACTTGTATTTAAACATGCTGGCCTATACAGGCGAGCTG
Source organism: Ferruginibacter sp. (assembly GCA_025359625.1). Lineage (GTDB taxonomy): Bacteria > Bacteroidota > Bacteroidia > Chitinophagales > Chitinophagaceae > Ferruginibacter. Next base: position 9,781 of record JANYFT010000161.1, on the reverse strand, counting down.
GAAAAAACAGTTACTTTTAAAGATAAGGTTCGTCAAAACCCGGATAATATTAATGCAGGGTTACTTACTTATCCTGTTTTAATGTCGGCAGATATTCTTTTACACCGGGCCAGATATGTACCGGTTGGTAAAGATCAGGAACAGCATCTTGAATTTGCAAGAACTTATGTCAATCGTTTCAATCACCGGTATGGCGTGGTTTTTCCCGAACCCTACGCATTTAATTATAATCAGGAACTGGTAAAAGTGCCCAGCCTGGATGGATCGGGAAAAATGAGCAAGAGTGAAAACCAAATGGCTACCTTGTTTTTGGCTGATGAAGATGAGGTGATTAGAAAAAAAGTAATGAAGACGAAGACAGACCAGGGGCCAACAATTTTAAATTCGCCCAAACCAGATTACATCGAAAATATTTTTGGCCTGATGAAACTGGTAAGTGCAGAAGAGGTGATGGCTAAATTTGAAACCGACTATGATAATTGTACCATACGGTACGGCGATATGAAAAAGCAACTGGCAGAAGATATGGTAAACTTTATTGCACCCATCAGAAATAAGATAAATGCCATTTTAAATGATGAGCCATTCCTGAAAGATGTAATGGAAAAAGGAGCGGTAAAAGCTAGGATAAGCGCAAAGGCCACCATGAAACTTGTAAGGGAAGCAATTGGATTAAATTACTAATGTCAATTGTATAAAAGTAGCAAAGATTGTATGAGTAATATTCTAAACTTTCCATACATTCACTTGTAAAAAAAAGAGAAAACAAAATTTTTCATAAACTTTAAATAGCCCCTCGGGGTTGGGGCAACATGGCCAAATCAAAAAAACCAAAACATATTGCGGTAGCCGGAAATATTGGAGCCGGTAAAACTACCTTAACAGAAATGTTAAGCAAACATTACAAATGGATACCTCAGTTTGAAGATGTTGACCACAACCCTTACCTGAATGATTTTTACGACGACATGCCGAGGTGGAGTTTTAACCTGCAGGTTTTCTTTTTAAACAGCCGCCTTAAACAGTTGCTGGAAATTCAGCATGGCACCGAAACAGTTATTCAGGACCGCACCATTTATGAAGATGCCAATATATTTGCGCCTAACCTGCATGATATGGGGCTGATGGGCAAAAGGGATTTTGACAATTATTACCAGTTTTTTGAAACGCTAAAAACAATGGTGCAACCACCAGACCTGCTTATTTATTTAAGGGCCTCTGTACCTACTTTAGTTGCACAGATACAAAAAAGGGGAAGGGAATATGAAGAAAATATCAGGCTCGATTATTTAAAAAAACTAAACGATTATTATAATAGTTTTATTGATAATTATAAAGAAGGCCCATTGCTGATTATTGATGCAGATAAAAATAAGTTTGCAGAAAACGAGGAGCACCTGGGACAGATCATATCCAGTATTGATTCAAAATTATTTGGACTGTTTTGATGCCGTATTTTTGTTGGAGTATTTAATGTATAATTTAATTTATTGATGAGGATTTAAAAAAATAGTCCCTCCGTAGAAACGGAAGGACATTAACGATTGCTTGCCATATGAAAATCTTACAATATTTTTTAAATCAATTTTGTCAATACTGCAGTACGCTATATATTTGCCGGTACTAACGATTGATTGCCTTTTTTTATTAGTTGAACATTTACTATAAATGCCCATATTTCTTTTGTAAAAGTAGTATGGGCGTTTGTATGTTTAAAATCAACTTCACTAACCTTTTATGATGGTTAAGCGAAATTTTTTTATGTGATTGCCTGTTATGACTGCTTTGCAGGTTTAATTTTTAATGATTCCCATTGATTAAACGGGGATTTATTTAATTTTAAAAATACCTGCAAATCCATTCACAATCGCATTGCCAAAAAGCGCCCTGTTTACAAGAAGGAGCCAAAGAATATCCCATACAATCATCATACTTTGTGGGCGACCGCGGCAACATTGTCCCTTTTAGCTGATTTTGAATTAATCCACCTCCTGGCCGGCACTTCCCAAAAACGATAAGTGAGGCTGGAAACAATGAGAGTAAGTGCGATAAAGCCAACACATATTCCCCATGGTATTAACATGCCGGGCGCCGGAGGCGGACCAGCAGGCTGATTGTTTGGATTTACAGGATTCAGGTAAGAGACAATGCTGCCGATAGTGAATAAAAGTGGCTGATGCACCAGGTAAATAGAGAATGACCAGTCACCCAATTTCTGCAACGGTTTTGCTGAAAAAAGCTTGTTGATTGAGGGGCTGCCATAAGCCGCTGACAACAAAACAAATGGAAGAAAGCCGATTGTAATAGCATCAGGCAAGCCAAAGTGCATACTGATGAACAGCCCTAAAATTGCTAACAGAAATACATAACCATTTCCCAGTATTTTTTTACCCCAGTCTGCTTTAAAACCCTGGTACATCATCATGCCCAGTACAAAGCCGCAAAGGCAGCGTATAAATCCAAACTGGTAAGCCACATTTACAGAAAGCGAAGCAGGATTAATTTTTACAAAAGGAATTTCTGCGGGGAAAGATACGATTGGAATTATAATAAAAGTAATAAAAAGGTAGCCAGTAAAGCATAAGGATGTGACTGCTATTTTTCCTGCGGACGACAGCTTTGAAAACGGCTTCACTAAAAATGGAAACACCATATATGCCCACCATTCTGTACTGATTGACCAGGATGCATGCACCCAGCTAAACCAATGGTGGAGATTCATAGACTGCAACAGCAGTAAGTTGGTAAAAATTGAATAGCCAGAGTTTTCAACCTGCATAACTGGCACTTTTGGGATGCCAAGTTTTTCAGATAGATAGAACAGTATAACCGTATAAAGCAGGGTAATAAAATGCAACGGATACACCCTTGCAAACCTTGCAATGGTAAACTTTTTAAATGCAGGCATAGTAACCTCTCCGGAAAATAAATCGCCATATACATGGCACATAATAAAACCGCTGAGTACAAAGAAAAAATCCACCATTAGGTACATCCGGCCAAGTATCTCTGTGTGATTTACCAAAGGACCGGCCATCAGGCTTACATGAAAAATCACAGTGAGTAAAGCGGCAATACCCCTTAAAGGAGTAAGGTTTGAAAAGTAAGTAACAGGTTTCATTTTTTGCTGATTAAAAATTGTGTGTTGTAGGTGTTTCTGAATTATGAGGGTTGTACTTTTAAAAGATTTTAGAAAAAAATAATGCCGCAAACTTTCCGGCAAACGCCTGCCACCACCAGGATAGCTGGTATTTTAATCATTGCATACCTCCATACTTTGCCATATGCGCCGGAATTTGTTCATAAAAAACTTCATGGTTATAGCGGGCATCCAATGCTTTAAAGCGGGCAATACTTTCTGGTGCAAATGGGTTGGCGCCTTCATTGTGCAGGTCTGTACCTGATTGCGAAAGTTCCTCCAGGTAATGTGCAAAATCCTGTGTGCCGGGGTACATATCAATAAAGGCAGCAGGCTCATCATGGCCGTTCCAAAATGTATGGATAATACCCCGTGGCCTGAAATGGTAGCCACCAGCAGGTATTTCCACTACCTTATCTCCTTCCATCACACTCACGGTACCTTCTATAACTCTCATTATTTCATCCAGTTCATAATGTACATGAGGCGGCGGCCCCATCTGGCGTGGAGCCAGGTAAGTTTCAATGCAGGAAAACTGACCATGGGTTTGTGTATGAGCCATTTTTACACCTACTTTCATTCCAAGCACATTTAAGTATGGATTGTTGTAGGCATTTTCTCCGGCTGGTGTGTACGCTGTTTTAAATTGTTGTGTGTCCATCTTTTGTTTTTTAGTTGTAAATGTCGTTTTGTAAAAATGCTTTCCATTGGGAACTTGGCTGCCGTATGTGATATAATGCATGGTAAGTTTCTCGTTTTGATAATAATGAAACAAAGAGTTCAATGCCAATGCTCTGCTGTTGATTTCAAAATAATTTGCCACAACTCCGTCACCAAGTTACTTTTAAAAAATTATGAATGAGTGATAAATATTTTCTTTAATCATAAGATGGAAGAAGATACAATTAGATACTTACTTTTTTAAGTTTCGATAAGCAGTGTTTTCTGCATGAGAAATAAGGATTGCATTGTGATATAATTTCCTACTCACCAAAAGGAGCCAACTAACATCCCATACCAGTAAAATTCTTTCTGTAAGTCCTCTTAATGGAATGGGGCTTGCAAGAAAAATAATGAACAACAGCAAACTCATCACACCAAAAAATATAGAAAGTTTTTTAAGGCCTTTCCATCTTTCATTTTTATTAAAAACAACTCCCCATGCAATCATGGCAACACCAAGTACGATCAATGCTATCAATGCAGCAAAGCCATGAATTAAACCACGAGGTGTTGGCCGAAGAACTACGGGCACATCTGTAGGAAATATTGAAAACAACAATGTTCCTGCACAAAAAATACCAAGTGTTATCTTACTTACATTGGAGGTGGTTAGGTTCATCGATAACCCAATCAACAGTAATAATGCAGCAATTGCCAAGGAGAAAAATCCAATCGTCATCAACCAGCCATAATCACCCACTGCATACTCACTTACAAAACTTGAGAGGAAGGGCAGATTGGGCCGTAGCAAATGCATCAGCACTGTTGCAACCAAAAAAAAGACAAGCCCGCAGCAGCTCATTAATGCGATGATTTTGGTATGTCTCATAAAGAGGTAAGTAAGAATATTTAATGCTAATAATCATTGGCTCAGCCTTGGTAATTATATGTTACCGGTAACAACCCCTTACTGCATTGTTCATTACCCCAATACCACCATTCAAGTATTCTAATACTTTAGCTGCTAAAGGATATAAAAGGATACCGGCATATAACAGAATGCAGATGCAACAGAGGCCAGCGATAAAACAAAGCATATTTTCCTTAAAGTTGTACTTGATTTTTTTGTAGTAAATATTGATGTTAGTCATCACAGAAGTTTTAAAATTTACTAATTGGGTTAAAGGAAATCATCAGTATTTCTTTATCACTTTTTTGCATTTCCTCCATGGCTGAATTGTGCCGCTATCTTAATTTTTTTGTAGCGATTTTTTCATAGATTCTTCCAACTCTGTCTCAGTCCGCACCAGCGTACCTTGCCCAAATACTATGTACCATTTCCCCATTTGCTTCACATAGGTAGCAGACCTGATTACTTTCACATGTAAGTCGCCTTTGGGTGATGAAAACACCACATTCAATATTGCATTGCTTACGGCAGTCTTACCATCGAAAATCCTTAGTATTGCTGTTCCTTGTACCGGTGTTACCGATTTAAATTTCATATCGTATTTTTTAAAGGAATTTTCTTCCTGTATCCTGCCATAATATACCATACCTTCTGCGCCAACAGAAATATAATCATCGTTTAAATAAACAGAGCTATCTGCTAACATCCCCAATGCTTCAATCTCTTTCCGGTCTTCAGGATAATTGGTAGTATTGTATTTGCCTGAAGGAGGTACTTGTGCCATGATACTTCTTGAGACAAAGAACATAATGATAGCAGTAACCAGTATCATTTTGTAGTTAAGTTGTTGTTTCATTTTTCTTTTTTTATTTGAGTTTGAAAGAATTAATTTTTCTTGCAGATAATTATATCGGGAAGTACATGATTGCTGCAACCATTATCGTTACTATTTTATCTTAACAACATCTTCAATTACTTTTGAAAATTTTGAAAATACCAACGGGTCGTGCCCCGGAAGAATCAAATCAACATTTTTTACCATTGCCCTCATCCTTTTCAGATTCTGCAAATAGGCATTGGTGTCAAAAGTTAACGGGGTTGGTAGCAGGTTAATAAGGTTGTAATAAAGCCAGCTATTATCAGATGCAATAAGTACTTTATCGTTACCAGCATCTACCAAAACGTACTGCGATTCGTACGTATGTTTTGAGCCGGTAAAAACCCGTATACCCGGCATAATTTCCACACTATCACCGTTTACTAATTGTAGCTTTTTGTCAAGTTTTTTTTTATTTATTTTTAAAACATCTTTGGTGTTAAACCCACTTGAATCAATATTATTTTGCCAGGCCGTACCCACGAAGTAATTAAAATCTTGCTCCTGCATCCACACCATTGCGTTTGGAAAAAGATCCAAACCACCGATGTGATCCCAGTGCGGATGAGTAAGGATAATATCGGTAATGCTGGCCGGATCAACGTTTATTTTTTTCAGCATTTCATCTGGGCGAACATAGTTGAAGCCCTCCATATTATAGATAGGAGGTGTTTCTGTAAACCCGGCATCCACCAAAATATTCTTTCCATTGTTGCCTTTTAATAAATACACAATGTAACAAGGTTGCACACTGTCTTTGGAGGTGGAGCCAACTGCGAAAAAAGTAACCGGGAATTTGAATTTGAGGGATGCAAATTTTAGCGCATAAATTTCATAGGTGTTGTTTTGGCTGAATGCGTTGAAGCCTATTGCCATAAACAATAGAATCCAAACAACGGGCTTTAATTTTGATTGTACTTTTTTAATAATAATCATAGTTCTTAATTTATCTGTTTTTAGTAATTGAAAGGCAGTAAATAAGCTTAAGCTTTAAACTTCCAAACGTTGATCTTAAAATAAATGAAAAGCAATCCATTTAGCAAAGGCCTGCCACCAGGCCGAATGGCTGTTGGGTATAATTAAAAATGTGATGGCGATGATGGATAAAAAAACACCCATCGGGAAGGCTGATCTTTTTTGTATAATGTCTGCTATCATCCAACCCAGCGTTAAAAGAGCTGTAAACCCTACCATTGATGGAATGGCGATCATTGGGGGTAACCCACAAAAAACAATCAAAAAACGCCCTAATCCGGGTCCCATAATCATTAAACCTATAGAGGCAAAAAAACGGAGATGAAAGGAAGTTTTCTTTTTATAATAAATGCCTAAGCCATAGAGAATGCTTAGATAAAACATATCAGGAATGCCAGTAGTCATGCCGGCTAGGGCTTCGGTTTCAGCTACGGTCTTAATATTTCTTAAATAACCTGCACGGGCTACCAGAAAAAGGGATAGTACCAATAACGGAAATACGAAGTAAGAAGCGGTGCCAACTATTCTATGTAAACGAAAATTTCTTGTTCTGATAAAAACAGGTTGTGCAATTAATATCAAAATCCATGTCAGCATCATTGCTCCATGAAAATGGTGTGCTATACTAAACCCTTCAAAGGTGGGGAATTTAATTAGATAAGTTTTATAAAACCCGCCGAGAGTGATAAGGAGCAAAAAGATAAAAAAGTAAATGAGCCGGCTGGTTATCCCACTGCTTTTTATTGAGTTGTCTTTGGCCGATGCTGAAGTGATCATGTTATTTTTTTATTGGTTGATAATTGTACCCTGTAAAATTGAACTGTTTGTAGAATTTTAAAACCAGTTATTGGTGAACAGCCATCTTTGTGAGTGAGCAGCGTTATTTACAGTACGGGGTGTTAACTAACAAGGCTTTTTACCATTCCCTCAAAAAACCGGTTATTCACCAAATCGGTTAGGCAATGCAGACAGGTTTGGTTAATTTTAAAAAATACAGTTTGTTATGCAGCGGATACTTTTCTTTATCTTTTCTTTTATATTAAGCACCGGCGAATGTGCTGCCCAGGATGCGCTTGTATTAAATGGTCAGCCTAACTGGAAGCAATCGGTGGATATTGCAGACAACTGTTTTATTTACCAGGAAACAGCTGATACAGCGCTCTCTTTCGAAGCAGTAAAAAAGCAGGTTTTTGTTCCTTATAGAAATGAATGGCGGCAACAAAAATTCACTAAGAAGCCGCTGATCATTCAGTGGAAGAAATTCACTGTCCGCAACACATCTGCAACAGACACAGTAAATCTTAGCATAAGTACCGTTCATTATTTTACAAGGCTGTACACCGGTAATCAATTGATAGCACGAAGCGGGGCTTATGAAACCAGGGGCTTTCATAGAATTGGTATTACTGCTGCTTATGACCGAGGCAGGCTTCCTGTAATAGTGCCACCCCAAGCCACCACCACTTATTGGCTTCGCACAGAAGACAGGCAGAGCCAACTGATACCTCCCATCATATTTCTTGAAACCCAATTTACAGGCATGGCCGAAGAGGTGCATAGTAGCTTTGGTGCCAGGTACCTGTTCCTGATACTGGCCGCTATGGCAGGGTGTTTCTTTTTTATTGGCATCTTCGCCGCTTACAATTATTACCTGTATCGGCATGTTTCTTTTATTTGGTATATATGCTACACCATTGCTGCTTTCTTCTCCTGTTTGCATTGGATGGATATCCGGCTGGGCATGTATATGTTTTCACCAGTATTACATGACATCATCTTTTCTGTTTTTGTTTATTTAATACCTATACTGTATAGTTTTTTTATAGGTAGTATGCTGCAGTTAAATGTTCATTTTAAAAAAGGATGGTTACTGGTGAAGTTACTGGTGCTGGTTTGCATCCTGCAAATGATATTGCAGCTTTTAGAAGTGCGGTTTGGCTGGTTTCCTTTTAACCTCGATTATTATGGTATCATTTTAACACCCTTTGCCATTATACTCCTCAATATTGTTTTATTAATACTTGCAGCAAAAAGTAAAGACCCTGTTAAATGGTTTTTATTCACCGGAATAGTAAGCCTGCTGGTATTATGGTGTATGCCATTATTAAATCTGTATACGACACCTACAGATATGAATTATGAATTATTCCTGGTCATTAATTTCGCTATTGTATTTCTTATGCTCGGCCTGGTGATTGAAGCCATCTGTTTTTCCTTTGCATTGACGTATCGTAGCAAACTGGTGTTGCTCGAAAAAAATAAATTGCAGCAAAATTATAACCAACAATTGCAAGCCGCTTTGCAACAAAGAAGCAACGAACTTGAAACACAAAACAAAGTAATGGAAGCACAAAAAATAAAACAGGTAGAAACAGCATTTGAGCACAAAATTGCGGAGACAGAAATGATTGCCCTGCGTGCCCAGATGAATCCTCATTTTATTTTCAATTGCCTCAATTCCATCAAGCTATACACACTGGAGAATGATTCGCAAACAGCCTCTGAATACCTTACCAAATTCTCCCAGCTTATCCGCCTGGTACTGGAAAATTCAAGGTCAGAAAAAGTAACGCTGCAAAAAGAACTGGAGACACTAAAACTGTACATAGAACTGGAAGCTATGCGGTTTAAAGACAAAGTGCAATACAAAATAAATGTGGTACCACACATCGATCAGCAATACATTGAGATACCACCATTGTTGCTGCAACCTTATGTAGAAAATGCTATCTGGCATGGCCTGATGCACAAACCGGAAGGGGGTAATATCACCATCGATATTTCGCAGCCTGAAGAATATTTATTGCATATTGAAATTAGTGATGATGGCATTGGCAGGGATATGGCGAAGGAGCACAAAAGCAAATCGGCCACCCGGCAAAAATCGTTTGGGTTAAAGATGACCTCCGAAAGACTGGATGCCATTAACCATATTTATCAAACAAAAACAGAAGTAAAAATTGTTGACCTGGTAGATGGTGAGGGCAATGTTGCAGGAACAAAAGTAATTATAGAAATTCCTTTATAAAATCAACAAATGCTAAAAGCTGTTATTATAGATGATGAACCGGATTGTGTGAAACTGCTGGCCCTGCAACTAAAAATGTATTGTTCGCAGGTGCAGGTAATGGCAGAATGTACTTCCAGCGAAGCTGGTCTGCTGAAGATAAAAGAATTGCAACCCGACATTGTTTTTTTAGACATTGAAATGCCGGTG
>JANYFT010000137.1 GCA_025359625.1 Ferruginibacter sp. | reverse complement strand
GCATTGATCACTTTTTATTTTATTTAAGTAATTTTTTTACAAGAAGTAAATATTTTCTTTTGCAAGACTGGTAAGAATAAAAGATACAATTACTTTTTTAGATATTTAGCAAACAATGGAATTTTTGCTAATTCTTTTGCTTCAACTTTTGTTACAAATTTTATAAAAAAACCATACAATATTGTAGCGGTGGTTAACGAAAACCAAAGGTGATTTGGATAAAGTTTATTAATGCCTAAATGAAATAAGTAAATTAAAATAACTACCATTATATAGGAAAGTAATTTTTTTACCGGATAAGGAACAGGATAATATTTTTGCCCCAGCCAATAACTACTTACCATCATAAATAAATAGCAGGTAAAAGTTGCAATGGCTGCTCCGGTATAATGTAGTTTTGGAATAAGAATAATATTGAGTACGATTGTTATAACTGCCCCAACAATAGTAATTACAGCACCGTAAGTATTTTTATTTGTTAACTTATACCAAACACTCAGGTTGTAATATATACCTAAAAAAATATTACCCAATGCCAATAGTGGTACAATCTGAAGCCCTTCTGCCCAGCGTGGATTTGCAAATGTTATAAATATCCATTTAAAAACATCCAGGTATAACCCAATTAATAAAAACATAAAGCAACAGGCGATTACAAAAAATTTCATCACCCTTGCATAAGTACGTTGCGCATTTTCGTCTTTACTTTTATTAAAAAAAAATGGTTCCGCCGCCATCCGAAATGCCTGAATTAAAATAGTTATTAATAAAGCGATACGGAAAATATTTGCAAATATGCCCAATTCATGATCGGCCTGTTGCTGGGGTAAATTAACCACATGCCGGTAAATTAACCTGCTAAGTACATCATTAATCATACCGCCCAAACCTACAATAATCAACGGTGCGCTGTATCGCATTACCTGTTTCCACAACACGGTATCAAAACTTAATTTTATCTGCCTTATTTCTTTAGAAAGTAATAGCAGTGTTAATACACTTCCGCAAAGGTTTCCTAAAAGATAATAGCCCAGGCCTACCTCTTTATTATAAAGGAGACTTAAAAAACTATCAGGGTTGTTTTTTAAAATTTTAGGAACTATACCTAAAAAGAAAATTACTACAGTTAAATTAATTACAATACCAGTAATACGGGCAAAGGCGTACCGTTTAGGTCTGTCTTCTTGCCGTAGTTTTGCAAAAGGCAGGGTGTTTAAATTATCAACTGCAATAATTGCAATCATCCATAACATATACTCAGGGTGATTATTAAGATCTGCAGCACCAGCAATAGCATCCTTGCACAATAACAATACTAAAGTAAAAAGTACACTGCTAAAAAAAAGAGAAATAGAAAGTGTACTGTACAATTTTTGCTTATCGTGCGTTTGAGAAAAACGAAAATAAGCAGTTTCCATGCCATAAGCATACAACACGTTTAAAAAAGGAATGATGGTATAAACCTGAACAAGATCAGCAGTTTTTTCTGGCAAGTCAATAAAAAAAGGCAATGCCATATTCATTAAATAGCCTAAAAAACGGCTTGCAATAGTAGGTACTCCATACCATAAAGTTTGTGATGCTAATTTTTTTATACTACTCAATTACAAATTGTTTAAGGACAAATTTACTTGTATAAAATTTAACTATTCAGGCAAAATATTATTTATCAATTTTAGTATCCACTTTTTATTGGTACAAACAAGTAATTTTTTTAACTAGTTGTATCTTTATAAAAATTAAACTGTTTATGAAAAAATTTTTCTTGTTAGGAATTATCATTGCAATGTATGCTACTTCCATTGCACAGTCACGTTTGGCTACTGCTGATTATCAAAAAACCAAACAACCGGGTATTGAAATGGATGTTCCTTTTCCGGAAAAAACAGTGAGCAAATCTATTGATGATTACTTTCAAAAACTGGGTTACAAAGGAAAAGATACCAAAGGTTATTTGACATACAAAGGCGTGCGGCTGTCACAACTTGGCACTGATAGCTATGATCTTTATTTTAAAACGGACCGGAAAAGTAAAAAAGAAAAGGATGCTACCACAGTAACTTTGATGATATCTTCCGGCTACGAAAAATTTATTGGCGACACTACCAATGCCCGATTAATTGACAGTGCAAAAAGCTATCTGAATGGCCTTACAGACAGGGTTGCCGCTTTCGATCTTGATCAGCAAATAATGGAGCAGGATGATGCCGTAAAAAAAGTATCGAAGAAATTAACAAGCCTTACTGAAACCGGCCAGGAATTGCAGAAGAAAAAAAATAAATTGGAAAATGATATTGCAAATAATCTAAAAGAACAAGCTTCGCAAAAAACGGAGGGTGAAAAACAACTGCAGATATTGCAAACCTTAAGGGATAAACGCAAGCAATAAACTTTTATGTAATTCGTTTAATTACGTGCAATATATTTGCACGTAATTTTTTTTACCTTAATTGCAATATCATCTGCAACATTATGAAACTTTGGAGATATTCTTTGTGGCTTAGTGTGGTTTCATGCAGTTTATTGTGTGTTGTTTTTTTATTGCCTCATAGTTATAGTGTGTTTATCTGGAGGAAATTTGGGGTAGATGCAGGAATACTTTTCCCTGTTTTGCTGGTAGCCTGGACAACCGCTTTATTTGGCTTTGCACTTAATAATGTTTTTATTGACAGATCTGTTACTGACAGGAGAATACAGATGACTGTTTTTTTAAAATGCCTTCCTTCCTTATTGGGGATACCTGCTTTTTTTTCTTTTGTATGGTTTATTTATCGCTGGTATAAAGGCAACCCCAACAGTTAATTTGGTTGTAGAAATCTTGTATCGTGTATCATTTCTTCATCTTTTAATGTCAATAAAAAAGAGACGAGATCAACCTTTTCCTGGTTAGATATTGCCATTCTTTTTTTGAGCAGTGCGTCCAGCGTGCGCTGTGTTGTATCAATGCCCGTTCGGTAATGATCAATTACTTTACCCAGGCTATACAAGCGGCCATCATGCATGTAAGGAAAAGTAATGGTGCAATTCCTTAAACTGGGCACTTTAAATTTTAGCGAATCAGCCGGCTTACCGGTAATGGTCATTCTGCCATAATCTTTTAATTTTTCATTTAGCGTTAGCCCGTTATTGCGAAAAGAGTTGTCAGTAAACAAAGGCTCTTTATGGCAACCATTACAATGGGCAATAAAAGTTTTATACCCGAGTGTTTCACTTAGGGTAAAACTATCTTCACCACGTTTTACTTTATCATATTTGGTGTTATAAGATTGAATGCTGCCCGTGAATTGCGCCAGTGCTTTTAGCAGGTGCTGGCTGTTGATGATGCCATCACTGAAGGCAGCTTTAAAAAGACGAATGTAAGCAGTATCGGCTTTTAATTTTTTCAGCACTGCAGGCAGTGTTTCTGCCATTTCGTTAACCGCAGTAAGAGGGGATAAAGGTTGTACTTCTATATGATTGATTCCTCCATCCCAATGAAGTTCTTTTTGCCAGGCAAGGTTGAATAATCCCGGAGCATTGCGGGTAGTAAAACTGTTATTAAAACCATGGCTGAAATCATGATCATAAGTGGCAAAAGCAGCAAATTGCTGATGGCAGCCGGAGCAGGAAAAATTGCCATCCTTACTTAACCTTGCATCATAAAATAATTTTCTCCCTAATTGAAAACCCTCTTCTGTAAGAGGGTTGAAGGCAAAGATGTCAGTGGATGGTTTTGGCCAGCCAGCAGGCATTACCAATTTTAAATGAGTAACCTTGTGCGGGGGCTGGTTGTTAATAAATGCCATTGCTATTACAACAATCAACAGTAACGATATGGTAATTTTTGTTTTCAAAATGAATAATATAAAACTTTTTGTTGAATTATTTTTATTATGTCAAAAGCTGATGAATATTTACCGGCAATGGCTGCAGCTAATCCCCCTGGTGATGTGCAAACAGGTGTATTGGTAATTTTAAAATCATCCCCTGCATTCCAAATCTTTTCCAAATTTGCCCGTATAATTATTTCAGTCAGATGATCTTTATTTACTGAGATAACATTACTGCCAAAATTTAACTCCACCTTTCTAAGTACAGTATTGATACCCGAAAAACCCCCAATATGATATTCGATTTTATTATTGATGCTGGCCGATTGCGGAGAACTGCCTTCCAGTTTAAACATGATATAACCGGTGTTCCATGTCCAGAACATGCCATTTAAAGGATCCAGTGCATCTGTTTGTGCACCACTTACATTCTTCAGGCTATCTACACCAATTAAAAAAGAAACAGAAGCGTACTTATCGGGAGGGATTAAAAAGAGGAGACTTTTTGAAGCAGTATCTTCTTCATTGATTAAATGATAACTATTTTCTTCCCTGTTTATTTTTTTGCCGATTGTTTGCAAGCTTATATTGCTGATATAATATTTCAGTTTAGAAAGGGTAAAGTTTTCGTTCCAGCAATTGCTATAGTTGCCAGAATCCAATACCACAGGCTGTTGATTGATGGTATTAATAAAAGTAATTCTTACATTGGCTTGTTGTTGCTTATCGCCAACCTGGCCTTTAGCAGTATCTGCAAATAAAACGCACAACAAAAAACAAAAAACAAAAAACAAAAAACCTTTCATGGGCTACAATTTAACTTTCATCCGGCTTTGTTTTATCTCGCCTGCTTTCTTTTTGGTATTGATCCTTTTTTCCTTTGCAGCTTTGCCGGGTTTGGTAGGCTTTCTTTTTTTAGGCACTATAATCGCTTTGGTTACCAGGTAGTTCATTTTTTCAATCACCAGCAATTTATTCCCCAATTGACTTCGTTCAACCTGGCTTTTTACCAGTAGGTTTCCATCGGCATTTATCTTGTTGATAAACTTACCTGCAACGAGTTTTTTTTGATCGTCATTCAGCAGGGCAGAAGCAGCAATGTTCCAGTAACCCTCTACCATCGTTTCTACTTTATTTACATTTTGCCCGCCTTTGCCACCACTACGGGCTGTTTTAAATTTTATTTCTGCCGCTATATCCATGTTCAAATTTACCTTATTTAAGTAAATGATGATGAGCAAAGACATTCATTTGCTATCTTTATTTTAATAAGACCAAAAATTTTTACATTTGCACATAACGAATAAAGAGTTGATGCTAAAAGGTATATATCATTCCATAAAAGAGCGCAAGCGCCTGGGCAAAAAATCATTTGCTGTTTTAATTGACCCCGATAAGGTTAATGATGATAATTTGGAACAATTGGTGACACTTGCAGTTAGTGCCAGGGTAGATTACTTTTTAGTGGGCGGCAGCCTGGTGATTTCTAATTACCTGGATGAATGTTTGCAATTGATAAAAAGAAATTGTGCTATACCCACTGTTTTATTTCCCGGTAGCCCATCGCAAATTAGCAAGTATGCAGATGCGCTATTATATCTTTCTTTGATAAGCGGAAGAAATCCTGAGTTACTAATTGGCCAGCATGTAGTATCTGCGCCCATTGTTAAAAAAAGCGGCCTCGAAATAATGTCCACGGGTTACATGGTGGTTGATGGCGGAGCCCCCACTACTGTTTCTTATATCTCCAATGCAAACCCATTGCCTTCAGATAAAAACGAAATTGCAGTGTGTACTGCTATGGCTGGTGAGATGCTGGGCATGGGGTTGATATTTATGGATGCAGGGAGTGGTGCCAAACGCCCTGTGAGCGAAAGCATGATAGAAAAAGTAGCTCAGGCAATTGAAGTGCCATTAATTATTGGCGGCGGTATTACGCACCCGGAAAAAGCGTACTTAAATTGTAAAGCGGGGGCTGATGTAATTGTGGTAGGTAATGCTATTGAGAAAGATGGTTCACTTATTAAAGAAATGGCAGCGGCGGTGCATAGCGTAGGCATTACGGCTATATAAAATTTCAGCAGATAGTATTTATAAACTCATCATTTCCTTAAACTTTACCGCCTGCCTTCTGCTTACTTCTACTTTTTCGCCACCCTTTAATTCCAGTAATAAACCACCATTAAAATAAGGTTCAATTTTTTCTATCATCCGCATGTTTACAATATGTTTTCGGTTAGCCCGAAAAAATATTTTTTCATCCAGCCGCTCTTCCAGGGCATTTAAAGATTTTAATATCAGCGGATTATTTCCGGCAAAAAATACTTTAGCATAGTTGCCGACACTTTCAAATAAACGCACCTCCGATAACTTAACAAACCAGCAGCGTTCGCCATCTTTTACAAATACCTGGTCGTTTTCAGTAAGCATGCCACGATTAAACGCCTGGTTAGCCGCCATTTCTTTTTCTTCGGCCAATTGTAATTTTTGAAGGGCATCGGCCAGCCTTTTTGGCTCAATAGGTTTCATCAGGTAATCCAACGCATTTACGTCAAATGCTTTCAGTGCATATTCATCATAGGCAGTTGTAAAAATTACATGCGGTGCTTTATCCAGTTCTGTCAGCATATCAAAGCCTGTTTTGCCGGGCATCTGGATATCTAAAAAAATCAGGTCCGGGCTAAGGGCATCAATTTTCTCAATACCTTCCGCAGCATTGGCAGCTTCGTCAATTACTTCCACATCTGGAAATTCCATCAATAATTTTTTTAATTCATTTCTTGCCAACCGTTCGTCATCAATAATAATTGCTCTGTGCATACAATAAATTTATGGGGTTAAATAGCAGCTACAGGCATAGTGATCCTGCTTTCTACCATATCTGTATTTACATTTTTAATTTCGAAAGTCGCTTTGCCCTGGTACAATAAATTGAGCCTGTATTGCGTGCTTCTTACACCAAAGCCTTCTTCGTTTACATGGCTGTTAAGCTGTCCCGAATTTAGTACTACCAGTTCGTGGTGGTCGTTTATAAAATCCGAAGAAACCTTTATTGTGCCGCCATCAATTTTTTTACTGATCCCGTGTTTGATGGCATTTTCTACCAAAGTTTGCAGCATCATAGGTGGCACTGGCTGCCCCAGTGTATCCTCATCAATATCCATTTCTACAGTAAGCCTTTCTTCAAAACGCATTTTTTCCAATGCGAGGTAATCTTTTACAATATTCAATTCTCTTTCCAAAGGAACTGTTTCTAATTTTTCGGCCTGCATGCTGCTGCGTAAAATATTGCTTAATTCTGTAATGGCCGTTCTTGCACGGGTAGGGTTTTCATCTACCAAAGCACGGATGCTATTTAATGCGTTAAAAATAAAATGTGGGTTGATATGCGATTTAATGGTTTTAAGTTCCAGCTCTTTTACAACAGACTGCAACTTTAAGGTATCCACTTCCTGGCGCCTGTTGCGTTCTACATAATGATAGGTATAATAAATAAGGTTCCAGATAAATAATAAAAAGAAATTGCTGATGGCGGTACGTGTAATTTCATTGGCCAGGGAAATTTTAATCCCTCCTAAATCCCGGAGGTTAAATAAGTTTTCCAATGCCACATCTGCAAAAGCATACACAATTGAAAAGATAAGGGTAAGTATAAGAAAAGATATGATTTGCGTTTGAATAGGTTTTTCCAGCACCTTATACTCCATAATGATGATGCGCATAAGATGGGTAACAAAAATACCCAGTACAACACTCAACAATATCATCAGAAAAAAATGGTCAATTTTACGCACCGACAATGTCAAATAATAAAAGATAGAAATGGCCATGCTGGCACCCCACCCTGTAAGCTGACAAATCCAGTATCTCGATATTTTTTTAAACATACAAAGACAAACCTACCAAATACTTTGTAGCTGCAACAGTTTGTTTTTTATTAATGGTGATATGGTGGTGTAAGAGGTTACACCATTCCTTAATATTAATAAATATATAAAAACCATTGTTTTTTAATTTAAAAATTTTAACCTTGTAGATTGTATATATCCCATTTTCGTTTCACCTTATCTTTGTAAAAAACAAAATCAAATCATTATGTCATTCAATTTAGCAGATGAAAAAAACGATCTTATTGAAGAAAAAACTGGTAATGGGTTAAGATGGTTATTGCCGATATTGCTGTTAGCTTTAACAGCAGCCGCAGCCTGGTATTTAACAGGTAGCAACAAGGGAACAGAAGAGTTAACTACTCCTGTTGCAGAAAAGGTTACAAAGGAAGAAGCGCCTCATGCAGCAGCTACACCGGTAGCTTTGGGCAAGGTTGACACAAGTGGCAACTACGTTTACGACCTTGGTAAAATGGTAACTATTGATTTGCCACACAGTGCGGGTAAATTGGAAGTGGGTGAAAATTCTACAGAAAACAGGTTGTACAAATTTCTATCTGACCCAACCGCTACCATTGACTCTGTTAAGGGAAACTGGTTTGAATTTACCAATGTTCGTTTTATGACAGGTGGTTCAAAGATTGATTCAGCATCCACAGCACAACTAAAAAATATTGTTGCTATCAGCAAAGGCTTTCCTGTAGCTGGTTTTAAATTGGGTGGTTATACAGACAATACCGGCGATTCGGTTGCCAATGTAGCTTTATCTCAAAAACGTTCAGAGGCAGTAGTATCTGAATTAAAGAAATTAGGTGCCAGTGCGAAAGCCATTACCGGTGCCAAAGGTTATGGCCCTCAATATCCCATTGGTGATAATGCCACGGCTGAAGGAAAAGCAATGAACCGCAGGGTTGCCATCAATGTAAAATCCAAGTAAGTGCTTAAAATAATTTTGAATATTTATATACATACCCTTCTGTAAAAAAGTAGAAGGGTATTATATTTTAGCAACATTTAAATGATTTAGGCTTCTGTCCATTGCTTTATTGTTTATTTTTACAACATGGCAAACCCCAATTTAAATAAGGATGGCGAACTTTTAAGCCCTGCGGAAAAAGAGTTTGAGAATAATATTCGGCCTAGTGAAATGGCTGATTTTTCGGGTCAGCCACAAACTATTGAAAACCTGCGAATATTTATTAAGGCAGCAAAAATAAGGGGAGAGGCATTAGATCATATCTTATTTCATGGTCCGCCAGGATTGGGTAAAACAACCCTTAGCAGGATTGTTGCCAATGAACTGGGTGTAAGCATTAAAGAAACCAGTGGCCCTGTTATTGAAAAGCCAGGTGATCTTGCCGGTTTACTTACCAATTTAGAACCCAATGATGTATTGTTTATAGATGAGATACACCGGCTCAGTAATGTAGTAGAAGAATACCTGTATGCCGCGATGGAAGATTACCGGATTGATATTATGATTGATAGCGGACCCAACGCAAGAAGTGTACAAATTAACCTGAATCCTTTTACATTGATTGGAGCCACTACAAGAAGTGGTTTATTAACCGCTCCCTTATTGTCACGCTTTGGTATTAAATCAAGATTGGAATATTACAATGCTGCAACACTTCAAAAAATAATTCTTCGTTCTTCAGGAATATTGAACACCACGATTTCTACCGAAGCTGCAGATGAAATTGCACGACGCAGCCGCGGTACACCGCGTATTGCGAATGGTTTATTAAGAAGGGTAAGAGATTTTGCGCAGGTATTGAATGATGGCAATATTGATATTGGCATAACACAACATTCTTTAAAAGCATTGAATGTAGATGAGCATGGTCTGGATGAAATGGATAACCGTATTTTAAGTGCTATTATCGATAAATTTAAGGGAGGCCCTGTTGGTATAACAACCATTGCTACAGCAGTGGGGGAAGAGCCGGGTACCCTGGAAGAAGTGTATGAGCCTTTTTTAATTCAGGAAGG
Organism: Ferruginibacter sp.; assembly: GCA_025359625.1. Classification (GTDB taxonomy): domain Bacteria; phylum Bacteroidota; class Bacteroidia; order Chitinophagales; family Chitinophagaceae; genus Ferruginibacter. Next base: position 5,638 of record JANYFT010000137.1, on the reverse strand, counting down.
TTTTTTACAACGCACTGCAAGGGGCAGGGAAGCCACTGCTAAGGCTTATCAGCATTTGGGGAAAATCTATCCTGCAGCGGGTACATTGTTTTCGTAATTGCTTTTGGAGAATAAAAAAGAGTTGATTTTTTTGGAGGCTTTGGTCGATGTGGATACCTCACCAAGAGAATGATATTTTCAGTGATGGAAGATAAATCAACCACGGAGGCAAAGACCAGACGGCGGCTCGTGAAGGTTAAGAGGGCTAGCTTGCGGAACACCTGCGGAAGCTAAGACCCGGCTTAGTATAAGTGTTATTGTTTGTTCTAACACACTTAATTGAATTTCTAATACTCCGACAGACTGTTAGATAGATTCTTAAAAAGCCCGGACAGGACGAACGTAGAGTGTGGTGTCTGTGAATATGTTACAAGCTTTCTGGTAGCCATTGCCGAAACTCTGGCTCCAGGAAAAATAATAGTCGAGCTGAGTATGACTCCAATAGTAGTAGTTACCAAAACCGCCAACTTTATTTTTGTTTAAATATAGTTTATTTAATTCCTCCTTAGTAGGTAAACCCCAATCATCACCCAAATCTGTTTTACATTCATATTGAGCATGGAGGTAGGTAACTCCACCAAGATCATGTTGGGCAGCAATTAAACCATGTTTGCCAGTACTATCAATGTAAAAAATAATACCACCACCGTACTTATCTCCTATATTTAAACTAGAATTATTATGCACTTGCGCATCACGTTTTAAACCAACATCAAAAGCAATAACCTTACTTTTTTCCTGCCACAACACAAAAAGCTTTCCATCTGAATATTGAAGATAACCATGGAGCCCAGCTGCAATCGGGATAAACTTGTCTTGTGAGATTATACGATAAATGAAATTGCCAGATGATAAATATATCTCTCCGTTGCCATCAACAGCTATACCATCTGCTGCTATTTCCATTGAACCAAAATTTGTAGGTTGCTCATCCTTTTTTAAAAGCAGTAACTTCTTGTTACAGCAAATTAAACAGGCATATTGGTCTATTGCGGAAAATGCAGTAATTGGTTCCTTTGATTCAAAAATTAGGTTTAAGTCTTTCCCTTTGCGTTGCCAGATGCCATAACCTTGAGCCATTAGTCCCATAACAAAATATGAATTCTGTCCGGTGGAAACTACATTGTAAAAACCACGAGGAAAAGTGTCAACTACTGCTACACTATTTATATTATTTTCTTTTGTCACCCTTAAAATCATGGATAGGTTAGGTAAGTTTTTGCAGTAGTAGAGTGTGCCTGTTTTAACATCCGGGCTTACAGATAATAATGGTTCTTTACCTGGCTTGAGATACCATGTTTTAAAATTAGGCATGTATATGCCGCCTTGTAACGGTAACATAATTATCCCGGGTTGCATTACACTGAAACTTATTAAAGGATACTTTATTTTGGGATAGTTGAAATCTTTATAAGTGAGGGTTGAATCTAAAATCGTTATGCCTAATGAATCTGCACCATGTTTGCAAGATGTGCAATTAATAAGAATAATTAAACTACTAAATACAAACACTGGCTGAAAAATAATTTTAATTTTCAACTCCATCCTCCTTCTCTTCTTTGGGCAAACCAAGTATGGTTTCAGCAGCGTTAATTACTTCACGGAACGGTTTCATTTCAGGCACATCTTTTTCCATAGCGTTAACAGCTTCATTTTGGATGGACTTCTGAACCTCGGCCACGCTCGTATAGATATGTGCATCCGTAATGTCCGCTTGTAATCCTGATTGCAAGATGTCTAATTCTTTATCTAATTTGTCTGGAGATTCAGTTCCATCAATAACTCCGCCCATTGTCGTCATCACGTTATCAACTCTGCCATCGAATGATTCAATCGTTTCTCTGTTCTTTTTTATGTAGTCGCGGATAACAGGATCTTCAATGTTTTTATCTGATATTGATAAACCGGCTAAATGTCTTGCCCACTCTTTTCTTGTATATCCTAATAAATTTCTTTCCTCCCATTTTTCCTCTTTTACATTCTCGCCAAGTATTTGAGTTACGGGAGGTTCCGGTTGGTATGCCTGTAACATAGTTTTAGCAGATGAGTGAATGAATGTGATTTGTTCTTTGTGTTCTGAATTGTCTTCCTTTTTTGTATCGGGCGTTTCCGATCCGCCATTGAATTTTTTGGTTTCCGATTCTAAAAAAGCGGACTCCGAACTGTTTGTTGGAAAGACAATTGGTTTGATATTTTCCAAATCTGATGTGCTATGATCTACTTTATCAAGATCATATTCGGACTGAGGATGGTTTACTTCTGCTTTGGTATTTTCTCGATCTGAAGTTTTACGATCTAATTTATAAAGATTATATGGGTTCTCAGGATGACTTACTTTTCGTTTTTCAGGTTTAGGTGTTTCTACTCTATCATCGTTAGTTGTTGCATTTTCCGTGTTAATTCTTTTCGCTAGCTCTTGACTAGCTCTTACTTCTTTTTGCTCCCTTTCTTGTTTTTGCTTTTCGTGAATTTGATTTATTAGATTAAGAAAATCAGGATCTTTATCTCGATAATTTACCTCGCAAATTGAGATTTCACTCATAATATTAAAGCCGTAACCAGCATGAATTATATCATCATCAATTTGTCTGCTAAGTGTAATATTGTCAATATCATTTAGATATTCAAGCGTCTCAGCATATAAATGTTTACAGTAACTTTGACAGTCTGGAAAGATGGTTTGCCCAAAGGAATGATTAGTAAAAACAGTAATATTGAGGGAAACGATTACAAGTAAAAGTATGTATGATTTCATTTTGTTTTGTTTGCGATGTTATATGTCTTAATATTTTTAAAATTGAAGTTCAATACACTGTATGGCAATTTGTTTTAGCCCTTGTCGTAAAAATTAATGCGATTTAATGTTTGACCGGGTGTTATTTCCCGTCAGCCTGTTTTAAATATTTTGTCGGCACATTATCTGTCAACCAAACGCCATTGTCAGAAATGAAGAACTCAAATTTGTCGTTATACATTTCTTCAGCAAAAACCTTAAATACAGATGGTCTTCCGTGTCTTTGTCCAACTTTTACTGCTGTTTCAATGTCCGCACTTAAATGCACTTGTTGTCTATTTCTTTTTCCAAGTCCAGTGCCCAAAATTGATTGAACTGATTTTTCAGCTGTTCCGTGATATAAGATTTCTGGTGGTTTCTGACTTATATAACCTAACTCAATTTCTACTGAATGCCCTTGACTTGCTCTAATCCTGTCCAAAGTATCATTAAAAGCAAATCGTTTCTTTGAGTTGGTTTCGACAATATGTTTTAAAGTGTTTTTGTCAAGTTTAATTCCATAAATATTTGATTTTTTAAGAAGAGTATCAACATCTGTCCAACCATTTTGGTCTAATTCAATGCAAATTGTTTCAGGTCGATGTCGCAATACCAAACTTAAAAACTTGCTTATATGCGTTATTTGTTTTTCGCTAGTCATTTTTAACTATGTTGCAATGATACCAATTTACAAACAGTAAGTGGAATGCTTTATTTAGTTCAAAAATCTCGGTTGTTGAATTTTCGTTCCATTGTGAAATACAAAGTTCAGTTACAGTGTCTATGTTAAGCGTTCCGAAATAGGTTGTATTCTCTGTTTTAATTGCAAAGCCATTTGCAAGTGTTCCGCCATTTATTATTACTTGTCCTGTTGAGCTGCATTTTAATATGGTTTTTAGTTTGTTGAAATTTATTCTCAATTTTGGTGCTCCAATCACTTTTCTTACATGGCAATTTTTGAATAAAGTATAGTCTGCACTTTTCTTGCTATGATTATCCCAAATATTTTTGATTGCACTAAGCTCTTCTTCAATAAGGGGTAGGGAATTCAAATTCAAAAATTCATTTTGCCTATACTCGTCTTCTATAATTTGTGTGTCAAATTCTGTTTGTCCTGTCATAGCAACTATCTGTGGAAATTCGTTTGAAATTGTCGGTGTTGTAAACCAGATGTCGTTTGTGTTGATTTTCTCCGTCTTACGCATTTTCAACACAAGGCTTTTTGTCCTTACAAAATCAATTGAGTTTTCAGGAATTGCTTCTTCTACTTTCCATTCACTGTCTTGAATGTGCATTGTTGTATGAACTGAAAATGTTTCGGGTAATTGGTCTGCTTTCATTTCAGAAACGCCTATAGTCTGTCCATTAAGATTGTCAATAAACTGAACTTTAATCTTGTTGGGTGTTCCAAATATTTTGTCAAGAAGGCCCATTGTCTGTGGTATGTAGGTTGTCGCTCTATAATAGCAAGCAACACTTAAATATACGCCGTTGAATTCAATTATCATCAGAAATGAATATTGATTACAATTCACTAATCTTCGCCACCCCATCAGGCGCAGGTGTCCTCTCCTGCGCCTTCTTGTTACTAAACTTCGCATTTATCAGCTTCCCATTGTCGAATATTAGTAACATGACGACACTGCAAACCTTCCCCACAAAACCTTCGCCTCATTCCAGCACCCATCATTATTTCGTGCTGCGCCTATTGGAGAATTAATGGAAAGAGCTAATTTTAACTTACTTTCCGGTGTCGTTGAGAAACGATAAAATAAAGTACATTAGTTTTTATTGAGCGATAATTGAGGTCTTTGTTATATTTTGATTTAATACCGGAGAAACATTATCGGCAAACGTTTTGTCGTTAGAATCAATTTTTCCATCTCCATTTAAATCCCCAAATTTAAGGCCGCCTATCACAGGCGCTGGTACCTGGAATGCACTGGCCTGAATGTCTGATTGTGATTGAAATATTCCCGTGATTAAATATCCGTTATATAAATTTTTTGCACTCCCCTTTTGAACAAGTAAAAAATATTGCGTCTGAAAGTTAACAGGAATTTTAACCACCCCTGTTGCGTCTGTTGCTGCTGTATATTGTGGGGTGTTGTTTGTAACATCCGCCTGGGTTGCATAAAAATAAACGGTTGCACCACTCACTATACTTAATGATGTGTTTGAAATACTCCAACTGTTTCCATCTTTAACTGTTACCTCAATCGTTGTGCTACTAACAGGCGTAGCATCTTTTTTGCAAGAAAAAGATTGAGTAGATAAAAAGACACTAAGGCTCACTAAAACAAAGAATAACTTTTTCATGGTTGTTTTTTTAATTGTCAGGGCAATATGACCGTCACTCATTCCGGGCAAGGTCCTTTGAATAATATTGTGTGTTGGCAAAGGACGTTGCGTTAGCTACAATGGAACCTCACCTCTGCTCATACTCGTTGAGAGACCTTTGCTGGGAATGAGTAACCACGGAAACGTACTTAACATTTCTATTACTCAATCGAAATTTTTCGGATACGATTATTACGAGTTTCTGCTACATAAATATTGCCCTGCTCATCAAATGCCACCCCGGTAGGAGAATTAAATTGTGCAGCAGAGCCATTGCCATCAGCAAATCCTTCCGAACCACTACCTGCTAAAGTGCTTACTATTCCCGATGCCGTAATTTTTCGAATCCGGTTATTCGAAGCATCTGTATTTCTTCATATTGAATTCTCCCGTTATAGATTCCCAATGCATCAATTTGAAATAAACATTTTGAATTACGCAATAATTCTTGTATTCCACTTTTTATTGTTAGTTTACGAGTATAAT
>JANYFT010000131.1 GCA_025359625.1 Ferruginibacter sp. | reverse complement strand
AATTAATTAACAGGTTAAATGCAAATGAATTAAAAGATTTGCTGGCCTATCTTAAATCTGGCGGCAACAGCCAGGATTCTATCTTTTCAAATAAAAAACAAGCACCGAAATTAAAGAAACACTAACAGTACAATACACTTTGCATGTTGAGTTATAGAATTCCTTTTAAGAAAAAAATAGAACGGCTATCCGGTATTTTGTTATACCCAACCCCGACGGCGGCTTTCAGCCCCGTCGGCGGTTAGATAAGATGCTTTAAAATAAAGCAGTGGTTTTCTTCAACTGCCGGTTTGCAACCGTTGTGAGGAGCGTAAAATGGATTGATAGAATATAATATGAACCAAATTGCGGATAATCATTAAAAATTGTAATGCCAATGGTTGTTAACTACAATCATCAGTATTCAGCTAACCACGGTTTTACGAAGTTGAATGCAGAGCCTGGTAATAATAGTTCACAGACTTTATTTAAATTAAAAAATGGCAGCACCGTTGTTAAATACAAGTGCCAACAAGCATCAATGGAAGGATAAGATTTCCCATGCGGCCCAATTGGGCGGTATTGAAACTTCTGTGATTGATAATGGCCCGGGGCGTGGAACACGTATTGCCTGGTTCAATACAGGAACGGGCTTGCGGTATAAAGTAGTCATAGACCGGGGAATGGATATTGCAGATGCTTTCTTTAATCAGCACAGTATTGCCTGGTTAAGCCATGCAGGTACCACAAGTCCGCAACCATTTTCTGACAAAGGCTTGGATTGGCTGCGAACGTTTGGCGGCGGATTGATAACAACCTGTGGGCTTTCTCATGTTGGCGGGCCGGAGGCGGATGAACATGGTCAACGCGGCCTTCATGGAGAAATCAGCAACATAGCAGCGGAGATTGAATCTATTGTACAGCCAGATCCTTTGGCGGGTAAAATGGAAATGAGTATTACAGGCACCATGAAACAAACGAAGCTATTTGGCCCTTGCCTGGAATTAAGAAGAACAATATCTGCAACAATAGGAAAGGCCACCATCAGCATACACGATGAAGTGATTAACCGTAGCAATACACCGGCACCACACATGCTGTTGTATCATTGCAATTTTGGCTGGCCCCTTGTTGATGAAGGCACTGATATTATTTGGCAGGGACCATTGCAATCCAGGCATAAAGATCATGTTGCAATATTCAGCAATGAAAATGATTTTAGAAAATGCCCGGGACCCTTAGACAGCCATTTGGGAGCAGGAGAAGAAGTTGCATTTATTGATCCTGTAACGGATGCTGCAGGATGGTGTGCTTGTGGATTGCACAACGCTAAAATCGGAATAGCGTTGGTATTGCGTTTTCAAAAAAAGCAATTGCCTAAACTGATCAATTGGCAACACTGGGGCAAGAATGAATATGTAGTAGGAATAGAGCCTGCCAGTAATTTTCCAATCGGGCAGGCAAAAGCAAGGGAGCAAAAAGAACTCATTTTGCTGGCGCCCGGTGAAAAGCGGATGTACGATCTTGAAATGGAAGTATTGGATAACAAAGAAAATATTGATATCTTTTTAAACGATTTAACGAAAGCAAATTAAACACCATGGAAAAATTAAGTGTTGCCCAAAAGGCAATGGCCCAGGGAAAGGGAATTTTACGTTTAGCTCCCAATTGGGTACCCCGGTCGTTTTGTGTACCGGGACGAAGAATTAAATTACACCCCGATGATTATTATGTGCTGGGCGGGCAACGTGGCGGTATTGACGAACGTTGGTTTTCATCCACCACACCTGCAAAAAACGGCCCGTTAACCGGCGAGCATGAAGGACTGAGTTTTGTAGTGATTAATGATGGAGAAAGTGAAGAACGGGTTTTATTAAAAGACCTGGTGAGCGAATTAAAAGGAGCATTAATTGGCGAACGTTTATGGGATGAATATAAAGGCTGGCCGATGTACTCTAAATTTTTTGATAACATGGGTCCACTTCCTCATCATATTCACCACAATGATGAAAAGGCTGCCCTCATTGGTCAGCAAGGTAAACCCGAAGCCTATTATTTTCCTCCCCAGTTAAACAATCATGGTGGCGATTTTCCTTATACCTTTTTCGGCATTGCCCCCGGAACTACGAAAGCGCAGATCAGGGAATGCCTGGTGAATTTTACCAAAGGAGATAATAAAATAACCAACTACTCCCAGGCATTCCGCCTGGAACCGGGAACTGGTTGGGATGTTCCGCCGGGAATGTTGCATGCCCCGGGCAGTATGTGTACTTACGAGCCACAAAAGGCATCCGATGTTTTTGCGATGTACCAATCTCTTGTAAACGAAGCTATCATTCCGGAAGAGTTATTATGGAATGGAACTCCCGAAGATAAAAAAGGAGACTTTGATGAATTGATGGAAGTAATAGACTGGGAATTGAATGTGAATCCCAATATTCTTGAAACACGCTTTATGCTGCCAAAACCTGTTAAGCCATTGGCTGAAATGCAGGCGCAGGGATATGTTGAAAACTGGGTCTGTTACAGATCAGCAGCATTTAGTGCCAAGGAATTAACCATTGCTCCCGGAGCCACTGTTACCATTTATGACCAGGCTGCTTATGGTTTGATCATGATGCAGGGACATGGTAAAATGGGCGTGTGGGAAATTGATACGCCTGCGCTGATAAGGTATGGCCAATTGACCAATGATGAATTTTTTGTGAGTGAACAGGCGGCGATAGAAGGCGTTAAAATTGTAAACCTGTCTGCTACGGATCCCATTGTTATGCTGAAACATTTTGGTCCGGAGAACCCTGAGATGGTATTATAAAAATGTCGCTAACATTTTAAAATAACAGTTAATCATACAATTTCCAATGCAAAAAAATAATTATCCCAAACTTCACAATGCAACCTGGCCGGGCATTGTAGGCAAAGGGCCTGATTCTGAGCCACCCATTCCATTTGATACGTTGCTGGAACTTACTGCCAATGCATCTGTAGACGGTGTTAAGTTTGACGGCATTGATATCGGGCTTTTTGAACCGCATATTGATATTGACAGTTCTGATGACGGCAT
>JANYFT010000057.1 GCA_025359625.1 Ferruginibacter sp. | reverse complement strand
GCCCCGATGATTATTTTAAAAGCACACCATGCGCTGGAAAAGCATGTGCTTACAAAATGGCAATTAAACTGGAAAGATCAACTGGCATTATTTTATGGCAACTGGCTGCACGAAGGACAAATTATGGATCCTGTGATGAGGGATATTGAAGCTTATTTTGAAAGCAGTCAGCAAAATGTTACAGGAACTGTTTTTGTACAATTGAATCCTTATCGTTTCCAGGTAATAGGCATTGAATCAGCACATGATTTAATGAGTGACAAGTTTGGCAAATACGGCGAAATGAATACTGGTTTCACGGGCGAAGATGTTAGGGGCTTTAGTAAAATATTCGGCAACCAGACTTCCATTTATCACAAAGTAAAAGAAGCCAACGATGGCAAGTAAAATAAAAGTTGGCATTGTTGGCGGGGCAGGTTACACCGGTGGCGAACTGCTTCGGTTGCTGATCAATCACCCACAGGTGCATATTGTTTTTATACAAAGCGGCAGCAATGCAGGCAACCCCGTTAGTAAAATTCACGCAGACCTTATTGGCGAAACGGATGTAACTTTTAGTGCTGATTTAAAAGAGGATATTGAAGTACTTTTTTTATGTGTTGGCCATGGTGATGCTGCCAAATTTTTAGCTGCAAACAGCATTGATGAAAAAATAAAAATTATAGACCTGAGCCAGGATTTCCGGTTATTGAATAAAGCAGTTAATAGAAACCGCACCTTCGTTTATGGTTTGCCGGAATTGAATAAAGAAGCCATTCGCTCCGCAAAAAATATTGCCAACCCAGGTTGCTTTGCAACGGCCATTCAATTGGGATTATTACCTCTTGCAAAAGCTGGTTTATTAAATGAAGTGTACACAACAGGCATCACGGGCTCAACAGGGGCAGGGCAATCATTAAGCACCACATCGCATTTTAGCTGGCGGGCAAACAATATACAAGCCTACAAAACTTTAGAACATCAGCACCTTGGCGAAATAGGCCAGTCATTATTGCAATTGCAAAATAATGGGGATATTGACATCAGCTTTGTACCGTGGAGAGGAGATTTTACAAGAGGTATTTTTATCAGCTCAACACTAAAATGTGATCTTAGTATTGAAGAGTTAACAGTGCTGTTTGAAACCTTCTATGCAGCACATCCTTTTGTAACCATCAGCAAAGCACCTATCTTTTTAAAGCAGGTAGTAAACACCAATAAATGTGTTATCCAGTTAGAAAAAATAGGTAGCAAATTGGTAGTGCACTCTACCATTGATAATTTGTTAAAGGGTGCCAGTGGCCAGGCAGTACAAAACATGAACCTGCTATTTGGTTTAGATGAAACTACAGGATTGAAATTGAAAGCAACAGGATTTTAATTTGGATGTTGCTTTTCTATTAACTATAAATATTCAAATCAGCATGAACTTATTCGACGTATATCCTCTCAACGACATCACTATTGTAAAAGCAGCAGGCTCTTATGTTTGGGATGATACCAATCAAAAATATTTAGATCTCTATGGGGGACATGCCGTAATTTCCATAGGCCATACACATCCTCATTATGTAAAACGTTTGGAAGACCAATTACATAAAGTAGGCTTCTATTCCAACTCTATAAAAATCCCTTTGCAAGTTGAACTGGCAGAAAAATTAGGTAAGGTTTCCGGCAAAGAAAACTACCAGTTATTCATGTGTAATTCAGGTGCAGAAGCCAATGAGAATGCGTTGAAACTGGCGTCATTTTATAACGGCCGAAAAAAGATCATTGCTTTCAAAAAAGCATTTCATGGCAGAACATCATTGGCAGTTGCTGTTACCGACAATCCAAATATTGTTGCGCCGGTAAACCAAACCGGCAATGTTATCTTTCTTCCGTTTAATGATGAGGCTGCATTGGAAGAAGCATTTAAGCAAAATGATATTTCATCTGTTATTATTGAAGGCATTCAGGGTGTTGGAGGAATTAACGTGGCATCAGATAGTTTCCTGCAAAAGATAAGAAGTTTGTGTGATGCATACAATGCCGTTTATATTGCTGATTCGGTGCAATGTGGTTATGGCAGAACGGGCAAATTTTATAGTCATGATCATAGCGGTGTAAATGCAGATATTTATACCATGGCAAAAGGGATGGGCAATGGTTTTCCGGTAGCGGGTATTTCTATAGCGCCAAAAATTCAACCCAAACATTTTATGCTCGGTACAACTTTTGGTGGAAACCATCTGGCTTGTGCTGCAGCATTGGCAGTGTTGGAAGTGATGGAAAAAGATGCGTTGATGAAAAATGCAGCAACCGTTGGCGACTACCTGATAACCGAATTAAAAAAGTTACCAAAAATAAAAGAGGTAAGAGGAAGGGGATTGATGATCGGAATAGAATTGCCTGAAGAATTAAAGGAGGTGAAAAATAATTTATTATTCAAACATAAAATATTCTCCGGCGAAGCAAAGCCTTATGTGATAAGATTATTGCCTGCCTTGAATATTACAAAAGTAGAAGCAGATATTTTTTTGGAAGCGTTTAGAAAAGAGTTAAAGGCATAAAGCATAAAGCAGAAGACATTAGCATGTTGCTCTATAATAAATATTTATTCCTTTTAAATTTTTAAGTATGAAGGATTACAAAAAATATGATGTTTGGATTAAATCTCATGAACTTGTTTTGTTTACTTACAGAGAAGTGTTAATCGCTTTTCCTGTAAATGAAAAATATGATTTGATGTCACAATTAAAAAGAGCTACTTATTCAATCTCTAAAATATTGTTGAGGGTTGTGGCCGAAATACCGATAAAGATTTTGTTCATTTTCTTGATATTTCTTTAGGATCTGCTCAGGAAACCGAATATTGTTTTATACTTGCTTTTGATTTGAAATATATCAAAAATGAAGTTTATCAAGTAACAAATAGCAAAGTGAATTCAGGTAAAGCGATGCTTATAAATTTAATAAAACAATCAGAAAATAATTATTAATTAATCATGCTGTTTACTTTCTGCTTTAAGCCTTCCGCTTTTAGCTTTTAGCCTTCAGCCTTCAGCTTAAGAATGAAAAATTTTATTTCTGTAAATGATGTGACTGATATCAATGCGATGGTTGCAAAAGCATTGGCATACAAAAAGAATCCTTTTGCCGACAGGAAATTGGGGGCAGATAAACGGATTGGATTATTGTTTTTGAACCCAAGTTTACGTACCCGCTTAAGTACCCAAATAGCAGCAAAAAATTTGGGTATGGAAGCCATCGTTTTTAACGTAGATAAAGAAGGCTGGGCATTGGAGTTTGAAGAAGGAGCCATCATGAGTGGCAATACCGTAGAGCATGTAAAAGATGCAGCACCGATTCTTGGTCAGTACTTTGATATTTTGTGCATCCGTACTTTTCCATCTTTAAAAAACAGGGAAGATGATTACAGCGAACTGGTGATGAATTCTTTTGTTCAATACGCCGGTGTACCAATCATCAGTTTAGAAAGTGCAACACTACATCCGCTACAATCTCTAACAGATATCATTACAATAAAAGAATCGTTAGATGATAGAAATTTCGCATTAGCAGCAGGGGCTTCAAATACCCCCCCTTTAGGGGATGGGGGTAGCAAGCCCCGTCCAAAAATTGTGTTGACCTGGGCACCACATGTAAAGCCTTTGCCTCAATGTGTTGCCAATTCATTTGCACAATGGGTGAATGCCTGGGGAGAAGCTGATTTTGTGATTACACATCCGGAGCATTATGAATTAAGTGATCAATATACCAAAGGTGCTGCTATTATTACCAACCAAAATGAAGCACTGCAAGATGCTGATTTTGTATATGTCAAAAACTGGAGCACTTATAATGATTACGGAAAGATATACAGCAACGACCCTGCATGGATGCTGACAGAGGAGAAAATAAAACTCACCAATAATGCAAAAGTGATGCACTGCTTACCCGTTCGCAGAAACGTAGAACTAAGCGATGAAATACTGGATAGTGAAAATAGCCTGGTTACAAAGCAGGCGGGTAACAGGGTTTGGGCGGCACAGGCAGTGATTAGTGAGATGTTATCCACATTCCCTAAAGGGGGGTAATCCGAATAGTATAATTTTTATCATAAACTTCAATAATTGAAAGATAGAGATTCATTAGATGCTTCAAGTAGCTCCCCTTTAGGAGATGGGGGTAAGCAAGACAATATGTATTATGGTGCCCACCCAATGCTGTTTACGTTGGCACAAGAGTTAAGGGCTAAAATGACACAGGCTGAAGAAATACTTTGGAACGCTATAAAAATCAATGAATGGCATTTAAAATTTAGAAGACAACACCCGATATTAAATTACATTGCTGATTTTTATTGCCATAAAGTAAAACTGGTTATTGAATTGGATGGGGGCTATCATGAAAACAAAGAAGTTAAAATTTACGACGAAAAAAGAGAAAATGATATTGGGGAATTTGGTATAAAAATACTGAGGTTTAAAAATGAAGAAATTATAAATAATATAGAAAGTGTGTTAAGGAAAATGAGCGATACAATAGCTGTAATCGAGCAAGAAAAAAAAGATGAAAGAATCATCCCAATAAACTCTACGAAGGCAACAGAGTGGTCCCATAACCCCCCTTTAGGGGATGGGGGTAGGCTCCTTCTCTTTGTGATAAAAATTGGCGGAAATGTTATTGATGATGCCGGTACATTGCAAACTTTTCTAACAAATTTTGCATCCATCAACGCAAAAAAAATACTGGTGCATGGAGGTGGAAAGATCGCTACCAAAATAGGAGAGCAGTTAGGCATTCAATCAAATTATATAAATGGAAGAAGAATTACGGATGAAGCTACAATCGATTTGGTAACGATGGTCTACGGAGGATTGGTGAATAAAAAGATCGTTGCGAAATTGCAAGGGCTGCAATGTAATGCATTGGGGTTAACGGGGGCAGATGCCAATATTATTCCTGCAACAAAACGTCCGATAGTGTACGCAAACTTGCCCACACAGGCAGACTCTACAAATAATCCCCCTTTAGGGGATAGGGGCATTGATTATGGATTTGTGGGTGATATAGCGCAAGAGAAAATGTCGGTAAAGAATTTAGAAGTGCTGCTGGCAAATGATTTCACGTTGGTTATTGCACCATTAACACACGATGGCAATGGGCAAATGCTGAATACCAATGCAGATACAGTTGCCTCTTCACTGGCAGTAGCTTTATCAAACAGTTACGATGTAAGACTGATCTATTGTTTTGAAAAGAACGGTGTGCTGGAAAATGTAGAAGACGATGATTCGGTGATCCCAGTAATTACTAAAGAAAAGTACGAGCAATTATTAAAAGACAAAAAATTATTCGATGGCATATTGCCAAAAATTGACAATGCATTTGCAGCAATTAACAATGGTGTAAAGGAAGTACTGATAGGCCATGGAAATGATCTGTTGCAAAATGTTACACCAGATACAAAAGGAACTTTAATAAAATGATGACAACAAATGAATTGTTCAACGAAGCAGTTGGATTGCTAAAGCAACTGATCGCTACGCCCTCTTTTTCAAAAGAAGAAAATGATACAGCAGAAATTATTTGTGCTTTTTTTAAAAAGCATACTGTGCCTTTTGCAAGGGTGGGTAATAATATTTATGCAAAAAATAAACAGTACGATGTTAACAAGCCTTCCATATTATTAAACTCTCATCACGACACAGTATTGCCCAACAAAGGGTATACAATGGATCCATTTACACCGGTTGAAAAAGAGGGCAGATTGTTTGGCCTGGGCAGCAATGATGCCGGCGGTTGCCTGGTTTCTTTAATGGCCACTTTTTTACATTTTTATAACCAGGCTGATACAACCCACAATGTTGTATTTGCTGCCAGCGCAGAAGAAGAGATCAGCGGCGTAAATGGCATTGAACTGGTGTTGCCTTTTTTAGGCAATATTGATTTTGGTATTGTTGGCGAACCGACAAAACTGGAAATGGCAGTGGCAGAAAGAGGATTGATGGTGATTGATTGTTTAGCGATTGGCAGGGCAGGGCATGCTGCCCGTAATGAAGGCGAGAATGCCCTTTACAAAGCAGTGGATGATATTAACTGGATAAGAAATTACAAGTTTGATAAAGTGAGTGACCTGTTGGGTGATTCACGGCTAACCGTTACTGTTATTGATACCGATAATAAGCAGCATAATGTGGTACCTGCACAATGCAAATTTGTGATCGATGTCAGGGTGAATGAATTGTACAGTTTTGAAGAAATTCTGGAGGCATTGAAAACAAATTTAAAAAGCCAGTTTAAGCCTCGTACCACCCGGATGAAATCAACCGCAATTGCGTTGGATCATCCGTTGGTGCTGGCGGGTATACAATTAGGCAAAAGTTATTATGGTTCACCTACCACATCTGATAAAGCACTGATGCCTTTTCCCACTTTAAAAATGGGTCCGGGCGATAGCGCAAGAAGCCACACAGCAGATGAGTTTATTTACCTGGATGAAATTAAAAACGGAATTGAAACCTATATAAAAATGGTGGAACAGATTTTATAAATTGATTTTAATTTCCTAATTTTAAATTTTAAATCAATTATTTTAATTTAAAATCTATTTATTATGTTAGAACAAATTGTGCTAAACTACCAGATGTTGGTAAATAATTTAGGTCAACTAATAGAAATAAGTGGATTTAGAAACGATTACCTCTCTAATAAAATTGGGTTAAAACCTGCTAATTTTTCGGTAAAAAAGCAAAAAGGAAATTGGACAACTACAGAGGTATTAAAACTTCTATCCATTATAAAAAATAAAGAAGTTGAAGATTACATTGATGTTTTGAAAATGAAGGAAATTAAAAAGGGTAAATTTATATCATCTGATGAATTTGAAAAAAGAATGAAATGGAAATAGTGATTGAAGATCTTTTTATCGATCAGCTACAAAAATGCCCAACTTCTTTTCAACAAAAATTCAGGGTCACCTATCAACAATTGAAGATTGTTGATACTCCTACCGAGGTAAAAAATATCTATAGCACATCTGCTAAAAATTATTACAAATTATATATCGAGGAAAGTAAAATTGGCATGAAGGTTAAAGATTCTACACTTCATATTCTATGTTTTCTCTACAATCAATATTTTGAATAATAAAACTAAAAAAGCACCAATTGAAACTCTGGCAAAAAGACAATAAAAACTCCCCTTTAGGGGATGGGGGCGTTGAAAAATTTACTGTTGGTAACGACCGTGATCTTGATATTTATTTGGCCCCTTTTGATGTGATGGGTTCATTGGCACATACAAAAATGCTGCAGTCGGTTGGCTTATTGAGCAAGGAGGAGTTGGTAGTTTTAGAAGTAGCTTTAAAAGATATCTATCAGCAAATTACCAAAGGCAATTTTACTTTAGATGAAGGAGTAGAAGATATTCACTCACAGGTAGAATTAATGCTCACGCAAAAGTTGGGTGATGTTGGAAAAAAAATTCATAGTGCAAGAAGCAGGAATGACCAGGTTTTAGTGGACTTAAAATTATTTCTACGCAGTGAGATTGAAAGGCTGGTACACAGCACAAAAGAATTTTTTGATTTACTGATACTGCAAAGTGAAAAATATAAAGACGATCTGTTACCGGGCTATACACATCTCCAACTGGCCATGCCATCATCCTTCGGTTTGTGGTTTGGTGCTTATGCAGAGAGTTTGGTAGATGATTTGATAACACTGGAAGCCGCCTACGAAATAGTGAATAAAAATCCTTTAGGTTCCGCAGCAGGCTATGGTTCTTCGTTCCCCATCAACCGGACAATGACGACTAAATTATTGGGCTTTGATGATTTGAATTACAATGTGGTATATGCACAAATGGGCAGGGGTAAAACAGAACGCATAGTTGCCTCGGCATTAGCCAACATTGCAGCAAGCCTTTCAAAACTCAGTATGGACGCCTGTTTATACCTCAACCAAAACTTTGCCTTCATAAGTTTCCCGGATGAACTCACAACTGGCAGCAGCATTATGCCGCACAAAAAAAACCCCGATGTTTTTGAATTGATCCGTTCGCATTGCAACCGTATACAAGCCTTACCCAATGAGATCATGCTGATGACAACCAACCTTCCTTCAGGTTATCAAAGAGATCTGCAATTATTAAAGGAACATATTATGCCGGCATTTGAAAATCTTCAAGATTGCCTGCAAATGGCTGGCCTTATGTTAAGCAACATACAGGTAAAAAAAGAATTGCTACTAGATGAAAAATATAAATATCTTTTTAGTGTAGAAGAAGTAAACAAGTTGGTATTGCAGGGCACTCCTTTCAGAAATGCCTATAAAAAGGTGGGGCTTGATATCGAAGCAGGCAACTTTACCTACACACCAACTACAGCACATACACATGAAGGCTCTATCGGAAATCTATGTAATGAACAGGTACAGCGTATGATGGATTCGGTGATAGAAAAATTCAATTTTAAAAAAGTAAATTCAGCTATTCAACAATTGCTGGATTAGTCAGCATTTTAAAAGAATTTTACCAGCAACAAAGGGAAACTTAATGTGTAACAATTTTTATAAAAGCAGGGTATCCAAGCCAATAAAAAAGCTACAAATTGAAATACTAAAACTCCCCTCTCCAAGAGCCTGTCCCGAAGAAATTGGGAGGTTAAACAGCGGCCAACTAAACAGCCAGTTACCCAGCCCAAAAACCGCACCTACCCAATAAAATAAACAAGCAATAAGTAGCATCCTAAATCAATATATTTGCAACAATTATTTTTTTGCCATTGAAAGATCACCTCCTTTTTATTGATACAGAAGCAACGGGCTTACCAAAAAAATGGAATCTTCCATATAACACTCCTGGCAACTGGCCGGATGCAGTGCAGGTTTCATGGATAATGTATACTAAAGATGGCCAAAAGGTCAAAGAAGAAAACCATTATATCAGCAACAACGATACAGACATTTCTCCGGGCGCTTTAACCATACATGGGCTCACTAAAAATTTTCTGCAACAGAATGGGATGCTGCGTAAGCAAGTGTTGGCAATACTCTCAAAAGATATGCTTTATTACCAGCCAATGGTAGTTGGGCATTTTACAAAACTGGATTATCATATCATCGGTATGAGTTATTTTAAAGAGGGCATTGATAATCCTATGGAAAAATTGCCTGTCTTTTGTATTATGAAAGCATCGCAGCACCTGCAGCAAAATCCTAATAGTAAATTTTTGCGCCTGGGCCAATTGTACGAATTGCTTTTCAAAAAGCCTTTATTATCCCAGCATAATGCCATGACAGATGCTGCCGCAACTGCCGAATGTTTTTTTGAACTGGTGAAAAAAAACGAGATCAGATCATTTACTCAACCATCCATTGTGTTTAAACAAAACGAAAAGTTAAACGGCAGTACTGGTTGGATAGTTGCCTTTCTCCTGATTTTATTCAGCGCATTTTTAATAGCCTGTTATTATGGATAACCGTATCAGCTTTTTAAAAACAGTAGTGCCCTTTAACCTGCTGCCCGATGATGTGCTGGAGAGTACAGCGGGGTTATTGAACGAAGTGCGTTATAAAAAGGATGGTATTATTTACCAGCAGGAAACGACTAAACTTAAAGGAATAGATATCATTGTAGAAGGCGAATACGAAACATTTTTTTATGATAGCAGCCACAATAAAAGGCTGGTGGAAATATTTAAAACCGGAGATTGCTACGGTGGCATATCAGAGTTACTAAACGGAAAAAAATCTTTGTGTACAGTAATTGTAAAAAAGAATACACTCGTGTACACTTTACCCCGTAGGGCTTTCAACAACTTGTGCCAGGCATACGACAAATTTTACCAGCACTTTACAGACTCGTTCGGGCACCGCATGCTCAATGAAGAGTTCGCTCATTTTTATAAAAACCCCACCAATTTCGAAAGAAGTTTTATATCCTCTGAGCAGCTCTATTCCCGCCGTATTGAAAGTGTGGAGTATAGGGAAATTGTTTGGTGTTGGGAAGATACACCCGTATACCAGGCAGCCATTGTTATGGGGCAGCAAAAAATAAGTTGTCTTTTTGTAAAAGATAAACAAGGTAAGATAACAGGCTTTGTAACAGACATCACCATTCGTGATAATGTGGTAGCAAAGCAGGCAAGTTATCAAAGCCCCGTTAGTAGCATCATGGATAACCCGGTTGAATCAATTAGCGTAGAGGCGTATGTATATGAAGCCGTGCTAAATATGTTTCGTACTAAAACAAGGTACATGCTTGTTGAAAAAAATGGAGCATATATTGGTTTTATCAGCCGAAATAAATTATTGAGTGAGCAGGGGCAATCGCCGTTGGTATTTATTCAATCGGTAAAGCAGGCAGTGTCTGTAGATGAGTTAAAACGTAAGTGGGAAGCGGTGCCACAATTGGTAGCACAATTATTAGATCGTGGTGTACATGCTGCCATCGTTAACCAGGTTATCACTACCGTGTCCGATACTATTGCCCTTAAAGTAATTGAAAGGGTGATCAAACAAATGGGGCAGCCTCCTGCAAAATTCGTGTTCATGGTGTTGGGCAGCGAAGGCCGTAAAGAGCAAACCTTAAAAACCGATCAGGATAATGCCATCATTTACGAAGACAAAGCCAACGAACACCGGGAAGAAGTAAGAGAATATTTTTTACAGTTTGCCACCCATGTTTCCGATAATTTAAATACCATTGGCTTTAGTTATTGCACCGGAGGTTATATGGCCCAAAACCCAAAGTGGACACACTCCTTATCTCATTGGAAAAAAAATTACGAGGGATGGATGAACGAAAGTGTACCGGAAACGGTGATGCAAATTGCCACGTTTTTTGATTGCCGCTATTTGTATGGTGACGAAACCATTATTGGTGAACTACAAACTTTTCTGGGAGAACGCATGCAATATCCCATGGACAGGCTTTTTCATTTTATGGCAAAAAATGCGCTACAATATGAGCCGCCGCTTACTTTATTTTTTAAAAATATCCGCACGTTTAAAGTAGATGAAAAAGAAGTGTTCGACATAAAAAAGGCCATGACGCCCATTGTAGATATGGTACGGGTGTATGCTTTAAAAAACAGGATTTTTGAACCAAATACAGGTGAAAGGTTAAAGGCATTAAAAGATAAACAGGTGTTTACAGAAAAGGAAGTAACAGAGTTGCTGCAATCCTATTATTATTTAATGGGATTACGCCTTAAAACCCAGTCGCAAAAAATAATACAGGATCATCTGGCACCCGATAATTACATCATGCCACAACAGCTCACTAAAATAGACCAGCTAACTTTAAAAGAAATATTTAAAACCATCGAAAATTTTCAACTGCGTATTCGCATGCAGTTTACCGGAAATTTATTGGGGTAATTTTCAGCACAACCGCATATATTTATTCCTGATGCGTTGAAACAATTAAAATTGTAATTTGCCCAATTAAAATAATCCCAAAGTAACCCCGTTATTCATTCGCCTTTTTTGGGGGCAACAAAATAAAGAAAATATGTCCAATGCCGTACAAAAAAAACGAATTGCAATATTTGGGTCTACCGGTTCCATTGGTACGCAAGCGTTAGAGGTAATCCGTGCCAATCTGGACTTGTTTGAAGCGGAGATTTTAACCGCACAGACCAATGACGAATTATTAATTCAGCAGGCCCTCGAATTTAATCCCAATGCAGTCGTAATCGGCGACGAAACAAAATACCAAAAAGTAAAGGAAGCACTGTCAGCTACAGATACAAAAGTTTTTTCAGGCGAAGCTGCATTAGAAGAGGTAGCCGATTTTGATAGTTACGATATGATGCTGGCAGGCATTGTAGGTTTTGCAGGTTTAAAACCAACGTTAAAAGCCGTTGCAAAAGGCAAAGCTGTAGGGCTTGCCAATAAAGAAACGCTGGTAGTGGCAGGTGATATTGTAATGCAAAAAGCAATGCAAAACAGGGCGCCCGTTATACCCGTGGATAGCGAACATTCTGCCATTTTTCAATGCCTGGTGGGGGAAGGAAGAAACAAGATTGAAAAGATAATTCTTACCGCAAGCGGTGGGCCATTCCTGGGGAAGAAGCCAAATTTTTTGGTGAATGTAAAAAGGGATCATGCGCTACAACATCCAAACTGGACAATGGGTGCCAAAATAAGTATTGACTCTGCAACCCTGATGAATAAAGGGCTGGAGATGATTGAAGCCAAATGGTTGTTTAATTTACAACCCGAGCAAATACAGGTGGTGGTGCACCCGCAAAGCATTGTCCACAGCATGGTGCAATTTGAAGATGGCAGCATAAAAGCACAGATGGGTTTGCCCGATATGAAGTTGCCTATACAGTATGCTATGGCATTTCCGCAACGGATTAAAAACAATTTTCCAAGGCTGGAATTTAAAAAATTTCCCTCCCTTTCTTTTGAAGAACCGGATGTTAAAACTTTCAGAAATTTGGCACTGGCCACCCAAGCCTTGTTTAAGGCGGGTAATATGCCCTGCATATTAAATGCCGCTAATGAAATAGCTGTGTGGGCCTTTCTCCGCAACCGTATTGGATTTTTAGACATTACAGCCGTGGTGGAGCAAGCCATGGAAAAAGTACATTTTATAGAAAAGCCCACACTGGAAGAATATTTTGAAACCGATGGTGAAGCCCGTAATTTTGCGGCTTCTTTAATAAAGATGTAACCACCATCTCCATAAAGGGAACTATAAATTTTACAAAAAAAATATTTTGAAAGTGAATAAATCATAAATATTTTTTTGGATAGGAATAAACAATTTTAATAAATTTTTAAATAACACCTCTTTAGGGGATAGGGTATATATGGAATTATTAGCTATCAACTGGGTTAGTGTAGGGTCAAAAACTGCACAACTATTATTATCACTTTCTATACTGGTTATCTTACACGAGTTTGGACATTATATCACTGCCAGGTGGTTTAAATGCCGGGTAGAAAAATTTTATCTTTTCTTTGACCCGTGGTTTTCTCTTGTAAAAAAGAAAGTAGGCGATACCGAATATGGCATTGGCTGGCTGCCGCTGGGAGGCTATGTAAAAATTTCGGGAATGGTGGATGAAAGCATGGATAAGGAAGCGATGAAACTGCCACCACAACCATGGGAATTTCGCAGTAAACCAGCCTGGCAACGATTGATTATTATGTTAGGCGGCGTTACAGTAAATGTGCTGCTGGCATTTTTTATTTATGCCATGATATTATTTTTTTGGGGCGAACAAAAAATTGTAAATAACTCTTTTAAAAACGGGATCTATTGTGCCGATAGTTTATTGCTAAAATTTGGATTGCACAATGGCGATAAAATCATTGCCATTAATGGTAAAGAAATACAATATTTTGATGATATCCCCGCTAAATTAATTACAGCAACAAAAGTAACAGTTGAGCAAAACGGGCAGCAAAAAATAATTGATATGCCCATTGACCTGATAGGCCAATTGGTTGAAAAGAAAAAGCAGGGTGTTGGTTTTATTGAATTTAGAAGAGAAGCGATAGTAGGAGATTTGTCTGATAAAATGTTTGACACCATGTATGCAAAAAAGGCAGGCCTGCAGCAAATGGATAAAGTAGTTGCCGTGGATAGTGTGCCGATTACTTTTGTAGATGAAATGGGTAAACTGGTAGAAAAAAAGAAAAACGGTACCGTACAGATTGAGGTAGAAAGAAACGGACAAAGACTGGCCTTGCAAAGTAAAGTAAACAGTGATGGTAAAATAGGTTTGCCCTGGATAGGCTTTGAACAAATGGACAGTTTGGGCTTATTAAAAATTGATGCCAGAAAATATTCTTTGTTAGAAGCCTTTCCTGCAGGGGTTGCAAAAACATGGGAGAAACTAACAGGGTATGTAGACCAGTTTAAAAAGATGGCAAACCCAAAAACCGGCGCCTACAAGGGCATGGGTGGTTTTAAAACAATCGGCTCCGTGTTTCCTACGCCGTGGGATTGGGAAAGCTTTTGGAGCATCACTGCATTTTTATCCATCATTTTAGCCTTTATGAATTTGCTGCCAATACCCGCATTAGATGGTGGCCATGTATTATTTACCTTAGGCGAAATGATAACCGGCCGCAAGCCAAGCGAAAAGTTTTTAGAGTATGCACAAATTGTAGGCATGGTGCTTTTATTAGGGCTGATGTTGTTTGCAAATGGCAACGATTGGTTTGGATGGGGTAAAAATCGGTAATATAATTTATAAGTTTTTATGAGGAGAAAGCCACAAACTTTCTCCTTTTTTGTGCCCGGCAATTACAAACCAATCCGCACCAAAAAGTATTGGCAGCCTGGGATGGAGTAAGGGATTATTAGAAAGTATAGGATATCTAATTTAGCCAGTTGCATAATAACTGTTGCCATAAAAAACTGCATTTGAACGGAGCGTCGCCAATGCAGTTGCACATTGGTTTGTAGCTGGTACAATAATATTTTTAAAGTTCAATCCCAATCTTTTTCATGAGTATGGAAGCGTTGAGGCTTTCACATACACCTGTCTTTAGTTTATAATCAAAAAACAATTCGTCGTTACTTACCTGTGCATCAAAATGATAATTTAAAATATTGTTTGGATAGCTTTCTCTGAGGTTCGCCAGTTGAACATCGTGTGTGGCAATTATACCGGCAGCATTTTTTTTAATGAGTTGTTTCAACAGCGCAACAGAACCCGTATGACGGTCGAGGGAATTGGTGCCACGTAAAATTTCGTCTAATAAAATAAATACATGTGCACCTTCATTCACCATGTCAATAACCGTTTTTAATTTTTTTAACTCTGCATAAAAAGTAGAAGTGCTTTCCTCCAGGTTATCGGCAATACGCATGCTACTTATAATTTGTACCGGCGACAAACAAAAACTATCCGCACATACACGAGCCC
>JANYFT010000034.1 GCA_025359625.1 Ferruginibacter sp. | reverse complement strand
GGCTTTATGACAAGGGTTGCAATGGCTGCAGAAAAAATGGATCATCATCCGTTATGGACAAATGTGTACAACAAAGTAGAAATATGGCTGAATACACATGATGCCGGGGATGTAATAACTGAAAAAGACAGAATGCTTTCTATCAAAATTGATGCACTGATTTAAGCATCTACAGTAACTACTTTTTCCCGTTGTGCTACCATCAGCCCAATGGGTGAAATAAATTTGCCTAACCCATATTGCCGTAAAATATCTTTTACTTCTTCTACAGCTTTTGCATCAACAGCTATCAATAAACCACCGCTTGTTTGCGGATCTGCCAGTATTGCTTTTTGATATGCTGTTACTGAACTTATTTTATCACCATAGCTATCCCAGTTTCTATTGGTGCCACCAGGTACACATTTTTGATCAACATAACTGGCAATGTCATCCGTTATTAAATGTACCTTATCAACATTAACCACCGCACTTAACTCACTTCCTTCGGCCATTTCAACCAGGTGCCCCAGCAAACCAAAACCAGTAACATCAGTCATGGCATGCACGCCCCTAACCTTTCCCAAAGCTTCCCCCACTTTATTCAATTGCATCATCTGGCTTGCGGCAACGCCTTTATGTTCATCTTTTAATAATCCTTTTTTTTCTGCGGTGGTTAAAATTCCTACGCCTAAAGGCTTGGTTAAAAATAAAACATCGCCTTCTTTGGCAAGGTTATTTTGTTTAATATTTTCTATTGGTATTAGCCCGTTTACCGCAAGGCCAAAAATAGGTTCCGGGCTGTCGATGCTATGGCCACCCGCCAACGAAATACCGGCTTCCCCGCAAATGCTTCTACTGCCTTCAATAACTTTTTGCGCAATGGCGGGTGGTAAAATATTGATGGGCCATCCTAAAATAGCAATGGCCAAAATGGGCTTGCCCCCCATTGCGTATACATCACTAATAGCATTGGCAGAAGCGATACGGCCAAACTCATAAGGGTCATCTACAATAGGCATAAAAAAATCAGTAGTGGAAATTAATGCAGTGCCATTGCCCAGGTCATACACTGCTGCATCATCTTTACTATGATTGCCTACTATCAGTTTGTCGTTATCCGGTGCGGTGATATTGCTTGTTAAAATTTCGTCCAATATTTTAGGTGCGATTTTACAGCCACAACCAGCCCCATGAGAGTATTGGGTAAGTTTATAGGCATTTTCCGGATCATCTTCCAAAGTATCACTTTTTATCATTGCCGGTGCTATTTTAGGTCCTTCTTTTTTCTTGTTAAATTAATGGCTGCATTCGATTTTAGATCCGCACTAAAGCGAACATCATATACCGCTTCACCATCATGCACTACCAATAAACCTGTATTGGGTGGGATGCTACCCAAATTTTCTGCATACATTACCAGTTTTATAGTGTCTGGCGTATCTTTGGTAATATGAATTGTTTTGCTGACTGCTTTGGTTGATAATCCTTGCTTTGAAAAAATTACTTCTCCATTCATTACCACACTTACCGTATCGCCATCTACATACCCATTATCGTATAAAGTAAGTACAAGACTATCGGTTTGGTAAAAAACAGATTGTGTAGTAGCGATGGTTCTTTTATTTACATCCGCAGCACCTGTCGCCATTGCAGGAATTATCGGCTCAGGTTTTTTCTCAATAACTGCTACGCCTACTGCTTTTGGTTTCTCTATTACAACCGGTGGTAGTGCTGGTTTCTTTACTTCAACTGGCTTGAAAACTACAGCAACAGGTGGTGGCGAAGGCTTTGCAATTACGGGTGCTGGTACTGGTTTCTTTACCTCAACCGGTTTAGTAATCACCGCAACAGGCGGAGGTGCTGCCTTCGCAATTAAAGGTGCTGGTACTGTTTTTTTTACCTCAACTGGTTTAGCAACAACAATAGGCGGCGGTGCTGGTATCTTTGTTTCAACTGGCTTGGTTACTGCTGCAGTTACCGGCGCTGGTGGAGGTATGATTTTTTTTACTTTAACAGGTTCCGGCTTTTTTGCTGCGTCCGGATCATTTAATAATTCCGGATTTGCTGTGTTTTCTATTTTTGGTAATCGTGCTGTTACAATTTCAGGAGAAGGCTTTTTTACAGGTTCATTAAATGCTAACTGATCTGTTAATTTTAATTCTGCCAATCTTTGATACAACACCGTAGCCTTAAAATCATTTTTACGCTGTAGCTTAGCTGAGCCTGTAGCAGCTAAAAATCTTCTTGTGCGGTTAGTGCTCCAGTCACCTTTTAAAACCATACTGGTATCATCTGTGCTTAAAGTAAGCACCATTGTTTTTTTAATATTTTTAGGAGGAACAAAACTAAACGAATTATCAATCAGGCTTACATCTTCAATGGTTACTTCGTCATTTTTACGTTTAATGATGATATCCCTTATACCGGTTTCCATTTTACCGTTCTCTTCAAAAGTAATGTGAGAATAACCGATCAGTTTACCTTTTACTTCGCTGATAGCAATTTCGAAAGGCAAATATTTTTTGGTTGAATCAACATATAGCTCGCCTTTCCAAAGCCCCGTAATATCCTGGGCAAAAAGTTGCACAGGAAAAAATAATAACAGCAAAAATAATTTATTGGGCAATTGCTTTTTCATCAATCAGTTTTTGGGTATTTTTTTTTATATCGCCGTTTATACAAATAACTTTGTTTAATAATGCTGGTAAGTTTTCCCTGTTGTGTAAACCCTTTTCATAATATTTATCATAGTATTTTAGCAAAATACGAAAACATTCCCGGTGATCATTTTCGAGCAGGTAATTAATCGCCAGTTTTGTTTCAAGGCCACCTAATCTTTTCTGTATCCTTATAATAGCATTTACTATACTGGCTTTATCAAATTTGCCATATTCTTCTGTTAAATAGATAAGCCTTTCTTCAAAAGGGATATCCAAAAACAGTACAGGGCTTTTACGCATCTGGTTCCAAAAATTATTGGGAATATTTAATACGCCAATACGCTGGCTTTCATCTTCAATAAAAATATCTTCCAACCCCGATACAACAGGTGCTCCCTGTAGCTCAAAAAGTTTTTCTGCCAGTAAATTCTCAAACATTTCTTGGGTTGGTTGCGGCTTTTCTCCCAACGCCCCAAATGCCGAGCCCTTATGATTGGCTAACCCTTCCAGGTCAATAACCTTGCGGCCTGTATCTTGCAATACATCTAATACCCCTGTTTTTCCTGAACCGGTATATCCTCCCACAATACTTAAATTATACGGCTTATCAAATTGCATTCTTGCCCATTGACGATACGTTTTATATCCACCGGATAATGTATACACTTTAAACCCGTAGAGATCCAATAGCCAAGCTACGCCTGCACTACGCATGCCGCCACGCCAGCACTGTACCAAAATGCACTGCTGGTTTTCAGTAGTTGCTACAGGCTTAAAGCTACTTACTAAACTTTCCACTTCTTCCACCATCCTGCGCATTTTCACACCAAAATAATCCAGTCCAATTTGGATGGCTATTTTTCTGCTTTGCTGTTTATAAGCAGTGCCTACTACTTTTCTTTCTTCATCAGTAAATAAGGGTAGGTTATATGCTCCCGGTATATGTGCATGAACGTATTCGCCGGGGCTGCGTACGTCTAATACCAGGTTCAGCCTTGCCAATTGTAAAAATTCTTCTATTCCTAATTTTTGTATTGCCATAGTATGCTGGCTGATGCGCCAATACACTAAGATACAAAAAGAAAAAAGCTGCCGGAAAATTTACCCGTAAAAAAAAGTACATTTAAACCCATGATAAAAATTATAAAACATTTACTTCCACTTTTTATAGTACAATTTTTTACCTGGCTGGCATTGTTCTCCTTATGGATATATGCCACACCGGTAATTACCCGCTATATATTTAACACCACCGATGCTGAAAGTAACGCTTTTGAAAGGGGCACTACCTGGGTAGGTATTTGTTTTGCTTTTTATAGTACGTTGGCTGCCTTGCTGGCTTTTGCCATTCCACAGTTAACAAAATGTTTTAGTAAATACCGCTTGCATGCTATGGCATTATTGATTGGCAGCATCGGTTTGCTGCTGATTTTTTTTATAAAAAACCAATACCTGCTTTTTATCTCTTTTGCATTTATTGGTATTGGCTGGAGCAGTATTTCCAATGTGCCTTACAGCATCATCAGCGATATGGCACCCGAAACAAAAATGACTGCCTACTTTGCGGTATTTAATTTTTCGATAGTGATACCACAAATAACAGCGGCATTTTTATTAGGCTTTTTAACCCGTCATTATTTTTCTGGACAAACCATCTACACCATTTTAACAGGGGGTATATCCATGTTTATTGCAGCCTGCATCATGTTTTTTGTAAAAGAAAAAGCCGCTGAATAAATCAGCGGCTCTACAAAATTTTATTTAAAAAACCCATTTGTTTTAGCCGTTCATAGAAGTCAGGAACTCTGCATTGTCTTTTGTTCCTTTCATGTTTTTTAATAAAGTATTCAACGCTTCTTCCGGGTTCATATCCGCCATGTGCTTGCGTAATACCCACATGCGCTGGAAAGTTTCTTTATCCAGCAACAAATCATCACGCCGTGTTGAGGAAGAAACAATATCAATGGCAGGGTAAATACGGCGGTTAGATAATCGTCTGTCTAACTGCAGTTCCATATTGCCCGTGCCCTTAAATTCTTCAAAAATTACTTCATCCATTTTACTACCGGTATCAACAAGCGCAGTTGCAATAATGGTTAATGATCCGCCAAATTCTATTTTACGGGCAGCGCCAAAAAATTGTTTTGGTTTTTGCATCGCATTGGCTTCCACACCACCACTTAACACTTTACCACTTGATGGAGCAACGGTATTATGTGCCCTTGCCAAACGGGTAATGCTATCTAATAATATCACCACATCATGGCCACACTCAACCAACCGTTTTGCTTTTTGCAATGCAATAGTGCTAACCTTTACATGCTTTTCTGCAGGTTCATCAAAAGTGCTGGCAATTACTTCTGCCTTCACACTACGTTCCATATCAGTAACCTCTTCCGGCCTTTCATCTACCAGTACAATCATCAGGTAACATTCGGGATGGTTTTCTGCAATGGCATTGGCTAGTTCTTTCAGCAACATGGTTTTACCCGTTTTTGGCTGGGCAACAATCAATCCACGCTGGCCTTTACCAATTGGCGTAAACAAGTCCATTATCCTGGTGCTGTAATTATTCGATGCGGTAGTTAAGTTTAATTTTTCAAAAGGAAATAAAGGGGTCAGATAATCAAAAGGCACCCTGTCCCTCACTTCTTCCGGACTTTTACCATTGATGGTTTCTACTTTTAATAACGCAAAATATTTTTCACCTTCTTTTGGCGGACGAACAGATCCATAAACTGTATCGCCAGTTTTTAATCCAAACAATTTTATTTGCGATGGAGAAACATAAATATCATCTGGTGAAGAAAGATAGTTGTAATCACTGCTTCTTAAAAAGCCATAACCATCAGGCATCATTTCCAGTACACCTTCGCCTAAAATAATACCATCAAATTCGATATTAAAAACCTGTTGGTCCCTGCGCTGTTGGTATTGCTTATTGGGAAAACTACTTTGCTGACTGCCTTCGTTCTGCATTATTTCCGGTTGCTGTTGCTGTACATCATCTTCTTCGTGCAGCAGCGAAGCAATAGCAGCAGGTATAGTACTATCCTCATCCGTTATTGGCTGAAGTTCCTCTTCCTCTTCTTCTGCTTCTTGCTTAATTACTACCGGCTGCTTCCGTCTGTCTGTTGTATGTTCTGTTCTTTTAGATGTTCTTAGTTCCTGGTGCTTCGGTTCTGCTGTCGGCTCAGGTTTTGCCTCTGCCTTAGGTTTTTCGGCAGGTGCTGTTGTTAAATCCGGAGCAATATTGCCGGCAACAGGTTTTATTGAACGTTTCCGTTTTGGCTTTTCATCGCCTTCGTTTTTGGCTAATTCATTCATAGTGGTTTGTTTGGCAAGGATTCTATCTATCAGCTCCTGCTTGTCAAGTTTTTTGAAGTTGGAAATAGTAAGTTGCTCTGCAATATCATGCAACTCAGGAACGAGCATATCGTTCAGTTGTAAAGTGTCATACATAAAGAAATGAAAAAAGTTTTTTCAAAAATCCGATCTTAAAAGTCTTGAAATAATCCCGATTATTCGGGTGAGAATTTGGTTTTGATGGAATGTGGTTGTCTGATGCAGTAGTGATTTAGGATGACCTTATCAGAAATATTCCTGCACAATATTACATTGTTTTTAGTAAAAAGTAAAAAGTTTTTTGTTAACAGGTCGTTTAACCCTGATTGAACTTTATTGGTGAAAGCATATCCCTGATTTTAATCGGGGCTTCGTTTGGATGTGGAAATGCTATATAACTTTTATAAAAGCTAAATGAGTACGCCATGGATGGCATTTTGATACCCTGTTATTTTAAAGAAAAGGTGCAGTCAATACTTAAAAAAAATGTACGATTCAACAGAAAGTGTATTGGTTGCCAAATTTACACTACTATATTTTTTATTATTTTACCAGTTTCAAACTCATCTACATTGGCTAAAGTTGTTTTTGCAATTTCTGCCAGTGCTTCCTGCGTAAAAAATCCCTGGTGAGATGTGATTAATACATTTGGAAAACTCAGCAGGCGCATAATGTCCTCGTCTTGAATGATGTTTTCTGAAAGATCATTGAAAAAAAGGGTTTCTTCCTGTTCATATACATCTAATCCTAAATAGCCGATACGCCGGGTCTTTAAGCCGTCAATAACAGTGGGGGTATCTACCAGTGCACCACGACTTGTGTTAATTAGCATTACGCCTTCTTTCATCATGGCAATGGTTTGTTTGTTAATAAAATGCCTCGTTTGCTCATTCAATGGGCAGTGCAGCGAAATAATATCTGCCGCTTGAAATATATCTATCAATGGTAAATACTGTACGCCTGTTGACTCCAGTTGTTTGTTGGCAATTACATCAAATGCCAACACTTTGCAACCAAAGCCCTGCATGATGGCACAAAATACCTGGCCAATTTTTCCAGTGCCAATCACACCCACTGTTTTACCATACAAGTCAAAACCTGTTAGCCTATCCAGCGAAAAATTTCCTTCTCTTACCCGGTTATAGGCTTTGTGGGTTTTGCGGTTGAGGGTTAAAATCAATGCCACGGCATGTTCTGCCACGGCATGCGGCGAGTAAGCGGGCACACGTACAACTACAATTCCATTGGCCTTTGCAGCAGCAATATCAACATTATTAAAGCCGGCACTGCGTAAAGCAATCAATTCTACGCCATTATCTTTTAATGCTACAATTACGGCTGCCGTAATTTTATCATTTACAAAAGCACAAATGGCTTTGCATCCTTTGGCAAGTTTAACAGTCTGCTCATTGAGCGGTGCTTCAAAATAAATAATTTCATGGGCTGTATTGTAGCGATCAAAAAATTCACGGTCGTATATTTTTGTTGAAAAGAAGGCAATTTTCATACCCTCAAAGGTAACGGTGATTTAGGGGATTTATTGGATTGTTTGGATAGGAGGATTGTCTGTTTTCTTATATAAAAAAAACTCAAAAAAGATTTTGCAATTGCCTAATCCCGGATACCAAATTTCATTTAGATGAAAAATTTATACAATTCCTGAAGATAAATTTTTTATACCTGCACCTGAGATTATAAACATTAATATCGGTTTATTATAAAAAGATAAAAGTAGAGCAAGAAATTACTCCTTCGACAACAAATGATCAATTAGTATTACTGACTTTATATAAACGCTAAAACTACCCCGTTTTTACACAAACAGTTTTAAGCGCATATACTGAATAATTATACAACCTCACAGTAAAAATCCGACATAGAAAAGTGTGATGAATATTTTACAATCAACCTTAATTTATTTTAGTTTTATAATATGCAATACAGTTTAAAAAGAGTGAAACTTTTTACTCATTTTATCACTTTCGCTTAACTGTCAAACGTTATTGAATAACAATTCCCCTACTCAGGCAAAACTTTCACCATCAAATTTTTAAAATACACGATGCTCTTTGGGTCATGCCCCTGCAAGGCAAATGTACCATTGGAAATAATGCGCAAAGAATCGCCGCCTCCACGCTTTAGGTTGGCTGGTTCTGTATAATCGACAACCGTTTTTTCATTGATTTTAATAATTACCCTTTTACCCTCTACCTTGATGTATTCGGTGTACCATTCATTGTCTTTTACATAGGTTTCTTTTACATCTTCAATACCATAGAGGCTGCCGGTTCTGCGCCAGTCGGTGTGGGAATTATTCACCTGCACTTCGTATCCTTTTGCAGGCCATCCGCCCTGCTGAAACGTGGTATGAAAGTAGATACCTGAATTGGAGCCGGGCATCGTCATCACATCTGCCTTAAATTCAAAATTTTTAAAATGATGCTGTTGTACAGGCCCGTCATAAAACAAATGTGCCGTTTCTCCATGAACAGCGATAGTTCCATTTTCAACAGAAAACGTACTGGAATGGTCACCCACTTTCCAGTTGGTAAGTGTCTTGCCATCGAATAAGGATATCCAGTCATCGCTGGACTTTTTTTCAATAAAAGCACTTGCTACAAATAAGCCAATGGCTATGGCGGCAAAGGAAATGATTTTTTTCATAAAGTTATTTTTGAAGGAAAAAATATTTTTAATGGTACGAATCTAAACAGTTTTATTGAATTCTTTAGTATAAAAGAATTGACTCAAGAGCGGTTACTTATAAAATAATTTCCCTCTTTCAGCAACACTGCTTTCCAGGTAATGTTTCAAAAAATACTGTTGCTCTCTTACCCTTCTCTTTAATGCATCCAGCCTGCTTTTTAGGTTCTCTGTATCGTACTGAAAATTTTCAACTTCCCGGCCTATATTATTCAACTTCGTATTAGCTATTATTAATATTCCGTAAATAGGGTCCAGCAGGCCGGCGATTTCGGTATCAGGTTTTGCCGGCATAAACTGTTTGTTCCTGTATTGAACAAAGGTATTAAATATATTGCTTGCCCTGTTAAGGTCGGCCACTGCTTCATTATATAAATTCATATCCTTATCGCCATACACAATGGCAATCTTCATATCAACATAAGATCGCCATATTTTCACAAGGTCATTATTAAGCCCGGCTTGTTTTATACGCAAAGAAGATGCTTCCAGTTGTTGCAGGCTGTCGAGTTGCATAAAAACCAGCACGGAGTCTGCCACATTCCAGGTGGTAGTATCCTTTTTTAAAAAAAAACTGCCCCTGCTGAATTCCTTTTGTGACAGCGGATTGGGCAACAACTGCCAGAGCGGATCGAAGGGCATGTGCGTTTCAATAAATTGTTCAGGGCTTACCAAAAAATAACTGGTATTGTTGCCGGAACCTGCATCCCAGGTGGGGTCGCATAAAAGCCATTCTTTATCAAGATAAACAGCACTCCAGCTATGCCCAATTTTTTTAATAGAGCCTGATTGCCTGGTGTAACCGGTTATTGCAAAAGAAGGGATATTGCTTTTTAAACAGATATCCGTAAAGATAACGGCAAAGTTTTCGCAGACCCCTTTTCTCCTTCTTAAAGTGGCAGATATTTTTTCATCGGGCTCGGTGCCCCAATTGATATTGTACATGCTGTCTTTATCGTACCGTATGTTGGCAGTAACCCATGCGTAGATAGCACCCAGTTTTTCCCTGTCTGTTTTAAAATACGATTGTACGTAATTGGCAATGGAAGTGGTGGAATAAGTTTGGGAAGATGGGATATAGTAGCCCGCCTGCTGGCCTTTTGCAACAGCGACTGAAATAATGATCAGCAAAAAAAGCAAGCCCATTTTCATTCCTTAAAATTATTATAATTTGAGCAGAACAAAAAGGTAAAAGATCCGATGTTCATTTTAAAAATGTCGCCGACAAAAAGAATATTATTATTGCCTAATGGGTATTATTGTTACAAATTCTGTTTAAAGAATATCTTTGAAAAACAGTACTATTAAATTCTAATATGCATACAAATAGGATACTTGTCTTCAGCAGTTCAAGGACAGGCAACGGTGGTTATCTGGAAATGGCCCTGCCGCCAATTAAAAACTTTTTGGGTATTAGGGCTTTAACGATTGCCTTTATCCCCTTTGCCTCGGTAGATAATGACTATGAAGCGTATGCTGCTTTAGTTCGTACTGCGATGAGCAGCCTGCCTTACAAAATTATTGCTGTTCAGCCCGAAGATGCAAAAGCTACCATTGAAAAAGTGGATGTGATAATGGTGGGTGGCGGCAACACTTTTAAATTACTTCATGATATTTATGCCTTTCAGTTGCTGGATATTATCCGTGATAAAGTAAACAAGGGTACACCCTATATCGGCTGGAGTGCAGGAGCAAATATTACAGGCCCGGGTATTGGCACCACCAACGATATGCCGGTGATAGCACCCAAAAGTTTTAATGCATTGGGGCTGTTACCTTTTCAGATAAATCCGCATTATACCAATGTAAAACCGGCAGGCCATAATGGCGAAACCCGTGACCAGCGCCTGGAAGAATTTATGAAAATGAATCCGGGCCTTCCCATTGTTGCATTGCCCGAAGGAACAGCGTTACAACTGGAAGGGAACCAGCTTAATTTTATTGGTGAAAAAGGGGCTGTGTTATTTTATTGGGATGAAAATGATCATGCGTTTAAACGGGACATCTTACCCGGAGAAGACCTCTCTTTTTTATTATGATCGTTCCAGATATTAAGAAATTTGTTGGATTTTACGATAGCTATTTTTCCTTTTAAAACCAGTTGAGATGTTATTATTTAGAACGATTGCCTTGTTTGTATTAAGCTGCATTCTTACCACAAAGTCTGTTGCAGGCAAATACACTTTTTATTCTCCAGATAAAAAGACAACTGTTGTTATTGATGTGCAACAACAAATAACCTACAGTGTTTTATATAATAATAAGATGGTTCTTTTGCCTTCGGCCATTTCGATGTTGCTAAACAATGGCGAAGTGCTGGGCAAAAATTCACATGTGCTCCATACTGGTAACAGGGCTGTTAATAATATTTTATATCCTGTGCTAAAAGAGAAGAGCGCTGCCGTTCCGGATATTTATAACGAATTTACCATTGAATGTAAGGAAGGATTCTCATTGCAGTTCCGGGCATATAATGATGGTGTTGCCTATCGCTTTTCTACACAAAAAAAACAGCCAATTGTCATTAGGAATGAAGAGGGTATTTTCAATTTTTCACCTGAAGCGGTGGTTTGTTTTCCTCCAGTAAAAAAGCGGGATGATGCGGATATTTTTCATACCAGTTTTGAAGGATTTTATCAGTCGGCCCGGATAGATACTTTGAACAGCAACCTGCTTTTTTTCTCGCCCGTTCTCATCACGCTACCAGATTCGCTGAAAATTATTTTGACAGAATCCGATATCATTGATTACCCAGGAATGTTTTTGCAAAAAGGAAAAGGCAATGGTTTGACTGGTGTATTTGCCCCTTATCCTGCCAAAGAAAAAGTAGTAGGAGGTGATGGTTTTCGACAATCAATCGTAACCGAAAGGGCAAACTATATTGCCGCAACCAATGGCATCAGAACTTTTCCCTGGCGCATTATTGCTATTGCCCCAACGGATGTATCCATACTTACCAATGCTATTGTTTACCGGCTTGCAACGCCATCCTCTTTAACCAATACCAGTTGGATAAAGCCGGGAAAAAGTACAGAAGAATGGATTACCGATTTGAATGTATATGGCGTGGATTTTAAAGCTGGATTAAACACCGCTACTTACAAATATTATATAGATTTTGCTACCCGCTTTGGGTTGAATTATGTGATGCTGGATGCAGGCTGGTCGGATGTGAATGATCTTTTTGCGATCACTAAAGGAATGGATATAAAAGAGATAATCCGTTATGCAGATAAACATAATATCGGCATTATTTTATGGACACAGGCTGAAACCATGCGGAGGCAAATGATTGCTGCGCTGGATAGCTTTAAAGCCTGGGGCGTAAAAATTGTGATGACAGATTTTATTGATCGGGATGATCAAAAGGCGATTAATTTTTTGCACCATTTTGCTGATGAATGTGCTGCAAGGGAACTGATGGCCATGATTCATGGCGCACCAAAACCGGCAGGGTTTTCCCGAACTCATCCTAATGTTTTAACAAGAGAATCTGTGGCGGGCTCAGAGTACAATGCCTGGAGCGACCTGATTAATCCAACCCATGATATGCAACTTCCTTTTTTAAGAATGTTTTCGGGCACCATGGATTATGAGCCTGGCATGTTGCAAAATGCTACTAAAAAGCACTCCGAAAAAATGGGGATGGAAAGGGTGATAGCACAAGGCACCACCATGCACCAGATCGCCATGTTTGTAATTTATGAAAGCCCCTTGCAATTATTTTCAGGTAATATTTCGGATGCTTTCCGGCAACCTGCATTAATGGATCTTTTCGGAACCATTCCCAGCGTTTGGGATGAAACGATCATTATAGATGCTAAGTTCCCGCAGTACATTGCAGAAGTAAGGCGCAATGGTAATGAGTGGTTTATAGGTGCAATGAACGACTGGACTGCAAAAGATTTTTCTATCCCACTGGATTTTTTAGGAGAAGGAGAATATGAAATTACCATTGCTTCAGATGGCATCAATGCGGAACGCAATGCCAATGATTACAAGATGACTGTTGCATCAGTAAAAAAGGGAGACCGTTTATCGATACATCTTGCTTCGGGTGGCGGATATGTTGCACGGATAAAAAGAAAATAATCTTTCGTAAGAAATCAAACAGTTATAATAGCCACTAAAAATTCACCACTTCCCAAAATGCTTTTTTGGGTTGCAGGAGGGTATCAAACAGCAGCGGATAATTTTTTCTGCCCTTAACCGGGTAAGTATCCAGCCAGGTACTCCGGTCACTGATGTTCCAGAATGTTATGCCGGTGATGTATTGCTTGTATTTTCTAAAAACACTAAACAGCATTTTATATTTTTCTGCCTGTTGCTTTTCCAGTTCGGGCGTCAGCACATCAATATCGGTTGCTGATTTTATTCTTGGTTCTTTTTCCCATTTGTACACCGATACATCCATTTCTGTAACCTGTATTTTTAAGCCCAGCGAAGCAAATTTTTGAATGGTATATTCCAGTTCGTTTTGCGTGGGTTCAAAAATACTCCAGTGCCCTTGTAAGCCTACGGCATAAACGGGCACACCTTTTTCTTTCAATGTTTTTAAGAGGGTATAAATCCTGTCTGTTTTTTCTATTCTTTCTGTATTGTAATCATTGTAAAATAAGATAGCATCCGGGTCGGCAGCATGGGCATATTCAAAAGCTTTGGCAATAAAATCTTCGCCACAAATTTG
>JANYFT010000461.1 GCA_025359625.1 Ferruginibacter sp. | reverse complement strand
TTGTTTTCGTTGTTTTCATCTTTAACCAATGTAACCATGTCGGGGAACAAAGCGTGAAAGACAAATATTTTATCGCAATGCGGATAAACTACTTTTATTTCACCATTTTCATCTGTAAACTCGTCATGCCTTTCGCTTCCTATAAAAAAACTACAGCGAATGTTGGTTAAAAGATATTTATTATCATCTTTAAATTTAATACTATAGCCAGTGCCTGCTTTTAATTGACTGGTGATAGTAAAATCTTTACCAGGTTCTTTATCGCTTTTTAATTTGATCGTATTTCCTTCAACCGAAAAAGTTCCGGTAGCAGTCCGGTCTGAAGCACCATAGCTAAAAAAGAAATCAAATTTTCCATAGGCCATAAAATTAAAACCAGTTACCATTTCCTGGCGATTAAAAATATATTCTCCCTGTATAGTTAATTGCGACATTGATTTTAAATTTAAAAATTGTAATAAAAGGAAGATTGTAATTTTCATGCAAAAAATTTGTCAGAATTGTAATTAAAAAAACTGGAAACTGAAACAATTTTACCATTTACATTCTTATCGTTATAATAAATTTTCCGTTGAACTTAACTTTGAAATTTGTTTCATTTCATTTCAATGTTTTTGAAAAGTTGGCAATGTTGTTTTCTGAAAATTCTTTGCATTATGAATTTAACTGGTAAGGGGGATTTAAATTTGATGTTCTCTTCAATTATGGTTTTATCATTTTCTGTTATTAAAACAAATTTGATTACTATTTTAGTGACTTTCATTACTGTTGCACGAATAATAACAATCTTGTCTATATTGTTTTTTTCAATCGTTGCAGGATATGTAAATGAAAAAGGAATAAAACCAAATTTTAGTTTCTCATAAACTAAATAACGGTCATTGCCGGTTTTGTCAATTTGAAAAATAACGGGATGAACCGAAACGAATTTTTGCACGTTGGTGAGGTAGTCAAAAATAAAGTCAGCTGTTTTTTTTAGTCTAAATGATAGTTCCATTGTCAATTATAAAGTTTATTTCTGCAGTTAGGATTGCCACATAATGTTGGTGCCAGGCGCTTGTCCGTTGCTCAGTGTATGTTTGCGTACCGGGCTTTTCTAATCATACAAATACGGTTCATTAGTATAAGCCATTTGTCTTACATTTTCTACTACTCTCTTCATATAAACTTTCCAGAAAGTATTTGTAAAAAGCCAATTTAGAGGATACAACAAGGTAATGCCTGAATGCAATGTATAACTGTATTCTACTAAAATTTTATTGCTTTCAATTTCAGTTATTTGCCATTCTCCCACAAATCTTGAAAATCCTAACATCGAAGACTGGAAGTTACTCACTTCAAATTTCCAATATTTATTCTCTTTGCGTTCAATTATCCTGTCAACCGAAGCCCATCCTCCTTTTTAAGTAAGCGATTTAGCAACAAAAACTTTTTTAGTAAAACCCGGTTGCCCCCAGTGTTCGTCATTTGTGCAATGCGTTACTTTTGGCATAATACCATAGCCTGTGTGAACCTTTGATACATCACACAGCATTGGTGTTTTAAAAGCCCTTTCCAAAGAACAATTGTATATGCTTGTCACCTTAATCTTGGTCTGCATAAACTATGTTGCCATATTTTGTCTTTGATATATCTGCCATTTTGTTTCTCTTTTACGATCAATACCAATGGATATGTCTAATCATGTAATTACATTTCAAGTGGCTACTCAAGGCTTCTATTTCCACCACTCTTTTACTTCTGCTTGCTCCGCATTTTTTGTGGCCACATTTTCCGGGTCGTTTCGGGCAGTTTTGTAATTTTGCCAGCCATTATTTACATATTTATCTGCAATCATAAACTCGCCATCGCCAATATCAAATCCTGTATTGCCAGGAATCCGGTAATCGCCCCAATTCACCTTCTTAGTTTTTTTTGTAGTATAGCTTGTCCAGCTGGCTTCGCATTAGTTGTTAAAATATAAGTCGGCGCCAAAAAGTAAATCATCATATTGAATGATTCTTTTGTCATCCAGGTAAAACTTTGTGGTGAGTTTTCCTTTTATAAAACCTGTTGCTGTCAGCGTACTATCTTCTTTAAAATTTATTTCACATTCCACAAATCCCTGCTTATACCGGTAATCAAATTGGGTTGTAAAAATGCCCACCTTTATAATGGTAATGCTGCCACTAAAACTACAGACATTGTCTTTCACTTTTGTTTTACCTGTTACATTATATTGGCAGGGATTGGTTTTACACTTCGTTATGGCAGTATAGTGTATGTAAAAGCGCTGACAGTTTTCTCCAATAAAACCTAATGGTTCCGGAACGGTAATAGCCAAAACATCAAGCTCTTTTTTATCAGGGTCAGTTTTCCACAATTTACTTAGGTCATGATTATTTATTTTACCGTAATAGTTTGTTGATTTTAATTGCTGGGCTGTTAAACTCAACGCCATACCAATTATTAAGCCCAGCATCATTCCCAGCATCATTAACCTGCGTTGCATTTCTATAAATTTATTTGAATATTTTATTTTTTGTTGAATGGTTTCAATTCTCGCTTCCAATTTTTCCATTTTTTCTTTGAGCTTTTATTTCATTTTTCAAAACGTCCGCAAGTATTAATGCAACGGAAAGAATAAATTTTTTCATCTAAAAATGTTTTTTAATTTTATAATTTCAACAAAACTACAAGAAGCATGTACTGAAAAAAGTAGCACGTATTTTAAGGATAACAATAATAGTTGTAAGGAGGAGTAGCTGTATTGAGTGGTAAATATTATATTTCAATAGAGAAATAATTTATTATTGTTATTACTTTTTTAACGATAAAACAGAAGGTGATGCTGCAATAAAAAAGATGTTATAGTATCTAATTTTACAGGTGAGTACAGCACCTAAAGAGAAAGTTTACAGACATTGGCGGACAGCTTATTTTTATACTCTTCCAAAAAACTATCTATTTCCATCCTGATGTATAGTTTAGTAATATCAATACAATCCAGTGCCTGGTTAATAGCTACAGATAAAATGGTTGCAGTATCGGAGTAGTTATTTTGTTCTACAATACTTTTTAAAATACTGTACACCGCCATAAATATTTTTTTTACGGGATAAGGTGGCTGCCATACACCATCCTGCATAGCAAGCACAGTGCTAATAAAACTGTTATAGCAATTATTAATTCTTTTATTATCCTTATCAGGAAATTGAAATTGCGAAGACTGTATGATTTCATCAATTGCTGTTTGCAATATTTTATGGTCTATTTTATTTACCGTTCCGGTGGCAGATGTGCGATAGGTCACGTCTTTTACAGCAGTATATTTTTCCCATACGGGCAACGCCTTTTGGCTAACGGCCAGTGCCAGCTGCAACTGTTGTAGGGTAGATAGTTTATACCACCAAACATTGGTAAATATCATATCTGCTACAGGAATTCCCGTAACAACAGTGGCTTCACTAACGGGGGATAGTTGTAGCTCTTTTGCTGGTGCGGATTGCTCTGCAACAACAACAGTTGTATGTTGAATTTCAGATTTGCGTAATTTCCAAATGCACCAAAGTGCAAGTAAAAGCAGGTTCAAAATTATTATTGCTATCAGCATTAGCTTTATAGTTATTAAAGTTTAATACTACAAAACTACCAATAGCCATTCCGACAATAAGAGTAAGGTATTTACTGGTTATAATAACGTTTTAGTTGGAAGCATTGATTGATTCTTTGGTAATAAAAATTTACAATTTTGGTATTAGTTTTACAAACTCATCTTTACGCCTTCTTGCTACGTCAAGTTCTGTATTGTCAGAAAGAAGCACCGTGCCTCCATCGCCACGGGTGTATTTTTTTACGTGGTTAAGGTTGATGATGGAAGAATCATGAATACGAAAAAATTGATTGGCCGATAATATCTCTTCAAAATCGCCCAGTGTTTTACTTACTAAAATTGTTTCTTTGTTCAGCAAATAAAATTTAGCATAACGTCCATTGGCTTCTACTCTTAGAATATCACTCATTTTTACAAAACTAATGCCATCCGATGCAGATAAGGCAAGCGTTTTATCTAATGGGTTTTTGTTGGTAAGATTATTAAATAAATTTTGGAACTGGTATTTTGTTTTTTTCTCCACCATCCGCTCCTTACATTTTTCAATGGCTGCAGTAAGGTCTTCATCGTCCACCGGTTTCAATAAATAATCGAGTGCGCTGGTGCGTATGGCATCAATAGCATACTGGTCAAAAGCAGTAGTAAAAATTACTTCAAAGTTGATACTACTTATTTTCTTCAGCATATCAAAGCCATTCATTTTTGGCATTTGTATATCCAGAAAAATCAGGTCTGGCTGATGCAGGGCTATGCTTTCAATACCGTCAGTAGGGTTACTGCAGGTATCTATAATTTCAATATCAGCTTTATGCCTTTGCAAAAGCAGTGTAAGCATTTCCCGGCTTACCGGTTCATCTTCAATAATAATGGCTCGTATCATACAGTTTATTTAATAAATAGGTATTTCAATAATTACTTTTGTTCCAATGCCTTCACCAGCAGCATACAGCAGATCTATAATGTTTATGCCGGCAGGTGTAGCTTCATCCTTTTTAAGCGCCTGCAATCTTTTGGTAGCTACTTCAATGCCAATAGAATAATGTGGTTCGCTATGCTCACTTTTGTATGCGGCAGATTTTGCTCTGCCTACACCATTATCTACAATAGATATTTCAAGCCATTCCGCATGTAACACAAAATGTATATCCACTTTTCCACCATCTTCCCTGTGCATAATACCATGCAGCATGGCATTTTCTACAAAGGGTTGTACAATCATAGAAGGAATTTCAATTTCGCTTGCTACTATGTTTGGGTCCACAGTAATAGTATAAGTAAGCTTTGTACCAAACCGCAGTTGCTCCAGGTCCAGATACAGATGCAGTAACTGCAATTCTTTTTCTACCGTTACCATACCACTGCGGCTGTTATCTAAAATAGAACGGATTAATTTTGAAAACTTTCCCAGGTATTTTTCTGCGTTTGCAGGTTCGTTGGCTATTACAAATTTTTTAATGGAGTTTAGTGCATTAAAAATAAAGTGCGGATTCATTTGCCCACGCAACGCAGCCAATTGTACTTCTGCCAATTGATCATTTACATTTGCCAGTTGTGTTTTTTGCTGCCGCAAACGCTGTTCCGATTCAATTGATTTTATTTTACTGGCTATTAGTGTTGCAATGGTATTAAGCAACTGCAGATGCTGCCGTGTAAAAAAGTTTTTTTCATGGTGCTCACTATCTATCACCCCAATTAGTTGTTCGTTGTATTTTATGGGTACACAAAGTTCACTCAATCTTTTTAAGTCATCTACTCTGTATCGTTGGTCTAAAGTAGTGTCTGGTATAAAAATGGCTTGCCCCGATTGAATTACTGCACCCACTACACCCTGGCCCGGCAACACATCAAAATGTTTGTTCTCCAGATCTTCCAGCGAACCCTTTGGCCCATAGCCTGCCTTTTGAATCATTTTTGTTTTATCCTCATTCCACAAATAAATCATACAATCAACAAAGCCCAGTTTGCCTATTAAATTTTTTGCAACATCCCACAATACATCATCCACATCATTTTTATTAAAGAGAGAGGTAGTGAAAAAACTACTGATTTGTTCTAACTCAAATTGTGTTTTATAATTTTCTTTGGCTAATTGTTGCAGCTTCGTCTTACCCGATTCAATGGCTTTATAATTTTTCTCCCGCCACTTTACAATTAAGAACAAACCACTTGCAAACAATACAGCGCAGCATGCTATAAACCACCATTGTTTCCAGAAAGGGCGTTCAATTTTAAATGCAATGGTTAGCTTTTTTTTAACTTC
Organism: Ferruginibacter sp.; assembly: GCA_025359625.1. Taxonomy (GTDB): domain Bacteria; phylum Bacteroidota; class Bacteroidia; order Chitinophagales; family Chitinophagaceae; genus Ferruginibacter. The sequence continues at coordinate 2,784 of JANYFT010000461.1, read as the reverse complement.
GTTACCATACACATCAGTGGCTTTCACATGCAACTTATATTTGCCGGGCGACAGGGCATCAAAAATTATTTGGTTGTTATTGCCTAAGCTTACCCAGGTATCATCTGATCCTTCCAGCAAATATTGATATTTAACTTTTCCAGGTTCGGCAAATTCCAATAATCCAAAGCGAAAATAAATTCTGTTTTGCCAGTGAGACAAAGTTGCTAAAATATTGGTCGCTACATCAACCGGATTTCCATTCACCTGCACTTCATCTAATTGAAGCATTCTCTCTGCGACAGTTTGACTTAAAAATGCACTTGGATTAACATTCACTAATTTGGCCCCAAATAAAAAGTAGATATGTCCATCCAACGCTTCCAAGCTGCTGCCAAAATAATTACTTTGCTTGTCTGGAGCCTCCGGAAAAACATTAATAAAAGTATTTTTTTGAGCATCGTATAAATTTATTCCTCCCATCGACCCTACCCACAATCTCTTTTTCGAATCTGCACAAAGCGTAAAAACAAAATCATGCAACAATCCGTCGGAAGTGGTAAAAATAGAAGCTTGTTTTCTTTGTATATCATACTTGATCAACCCATTTTGCGAAGTCACCCAAATATTGTTATTACCATCGTCGGCGATATCCCTGGTATTGGTATAAGCAAAATTTAAAGCCAGTAATTTTTTATATAATAAAAAGGTATCCGCTTTTAGTGTTGCCAGGTTTCGTTTGGCAATGTCTCCATTATCAGTGAGGTAATACAGTGAAGTGCGGTCGGCAGAAACACATGCCTGTTTTGAAAATCCTGAACTCTTTATCTGCTTCAGACTATCGGTTCCATCATAATAATAAATAATGCCATCCGATTTTTTAAAATAAACAGCGGTATCATTATATCTGAAAACCCAGGATATTGAGTTTGGCGAAGCCAATAACAAATTATATACTTTGGCTTTGGGCATTGTCAATTCTATATTAACCGAAGAAGTATTTGCCTCCATCATTGATCCACTTGAGCCAACATACATCTTGTTTTTTTTGCAGGTGTATACGTAACCAAATCTTTTTACTTTAGTTTTTGTAGCTGCATATAATTTACTACTACCATTAAATATATTATACCGGAACAAACCACCAGCATAAAATGGGGCATATATATTACCATTATCATCCTGCGAAATAATGGCAGCAGAATAATTTATATTGGTAAACTCTGTTTTATCGCTCAGGTATTTTTGCTGAACAATGCTGTCGTAATAATTAATTATAAAAATGCCATTATTGGTTGATACCCACATCCGTTTTAAATAATCTTCACATAACGAATACACATAGTCTGATTGTATTAAACTATTAATACCATTATACTGAATTGCAGTAAACTGTTGAGACAAATGATTAAAATAAAGCAGTCCCCCATACCTAAAGCCTATCCAGATATTCCCTTTGTAATCTGGTGCCAGGGAGTAGCAACAATTCCAGGCATTTGTTGGAAAATCAAAATGAAAGGAATCTAATTTATCCGTAACAATATTATATTTCATCAACACAGCCTGGTTGAAAAGGAAATACAGATTATTGGCTTTATCAGTACATAGTTCACTTTTGGAATCAAAACTGTTACCTTCCCTCAAATTAAATATAGCCTTGTTATTGGGATTATTAAACTGATGAATAAATTGCCTGCTCTTAAAATCATAAAAGATCATGTATCCCGAGGCAAAGATCCAAATACCAGTATTGGTTTTTACGGTGCCCTTATAAAGTACCCCGTTATCAGGTATACCCTGCCCTGTTTTTTCATTATCTTTTACACGATAGTATATGCCAGATGTATAATTTACTACAAACATTCCAGCTTCAGTAACTACCCATATATCGTCTTTATCATCCTGAAAAATAGAAACGATATATCCGATCTGCCCATCAAGCCTGTTGGTATCTTTTATTGGGTAATGCTTTATAACACCGCTTACAGGATTCAGCTTATCTAAACCGCCTGTGGTACCGGCCCACACAAACCCCAACCTGTCAACAAATACAGCATGTATTTCTTTGCTGCTTAGCGAATTGGAATCATTTCCGGATCTGTTATACACTTTAATGGAAGTGCCCTCGTGTTTATGCAACCCGTTATAACTGCCAAACCACATATTATTTTTGCTGTCTTTTGTTAAGACGGTCAATTGATTGGTTGATAACCCTTGTCCTATACTTACATGGTAGCTGGTTTGTGAAAAGATGGAATTACAATAAAGAATAAAAAGAAGTAAGTAGTTACTTCTAAGTAAATGTTGGTATGTAAATGAATGTATAATAATTGAAAAGATAGCCATCATTAGCAAGATAAATTACTTTATAAACCAGCTTTGTAGCAAACGGCAAAAAAAAACCACTTTGCTACTACAAAGTGACAATGTGGTGTAGTAAGCGGAGGCTATTACAGGAAATCTTTTTCCATTACGAGTTTGATAAGGTAAACCAAGAATGTACACGAACTCAAAAAATATATTCGCTGGTCTATTATTATCAATGAGGTGGCAACTTTATATAGAAATGGAATTGGTTTCCAGCGAAAAAAAAACAATACAAATTATAACTATTGCAGTTTGTCATAGTCAAGTCATTATTAAAGATTCGAACTATTTAAATCATTAGATAGAGCCCACAACAAACTTTACATCACTAAAGCAATTGACAGGGTTATCAGTAATAAATGGTAGTATATAGTAGAATGTGTAAACAGTTTTAGGGGGTTCTCCCAGCCCCTGCACCGTAGTGGAGCGTAGCGAAAC
>JANYFT010000392.1 GCA_025359625.1 Ferruginibacter sp. | reverse complement strand
CTAGGGATTATCATTTCGTCCCTTACTACCAAATACCGTGATTTTACAGTACTCATCAGTTTTGCAGTGCAACTGCTCATGTATGCCACACCAATAGCCTACCCAATGTCTTTTTTAAAAAGCAAATCCTTTGCAAAATGGATTGCCTGGAATCCGCTAACACCCATTGTGGAAGCGTTTCGGTATGCACTCTTCGGCACAGGCACAGTTAACCCAATGGGGTTATTGTATAGCACTATAATAATTGCAATACTGTTGTGTACAGGTTTATTAGTTTTTAGCAAAGTGGAGCGGACCTTTATGGACACGGTTTAAGCAATTTTGGCAGGTTGGATGAACTTTGAATTTTGGGGAACTGTTTCCATTTTTTAACGTGCAGTAGTTTTAAAAGTGCCTAAAAAATTGATTGAAGTTGGTCAACTATTGATGGTTGTTGATCAACTATCGATGGAAGTTGGTCAACTATTGATGGAAGATGATCAACAATTGATGGAAGATGGTCAACAATTGACGGAAGATGGTCAACTTCTATTGGTCGGCATATAACAACCAATAAAAGATGGTCAACAACCAACAGAAGTTGGTCAACAACCAACAGTTGTTAGTCCACAACCAACAGTTGTTGATCAACAACCATTGGAAGTTGGTCAACAACCAACGGAATTTGATCAACTATTGTCGATTGTTTGGCAGCTATTTCAGAGATTTATACGGAGGATGCGTCAATTTCCAGATTTCTTTAATGGCCAAACCGCCCATTTTTTAATACAACAATTAGGGTTGTGGATTTTAGTTCGATATCATTTAGTGCTTTTTATGGTTCATTTAAAGCGTAAGCATCATTACACAAAAGACAACTTGTCACAAATAAATGAACGACCATTATAATCTAATTCTAGCAAAAATTCTCCCTAAAAAATACTTAAGAAATTGTCCATTGTTATAAAAGTAGAAAATTTATCTAAACAGTACCGACTTGGCAATGTAGGCACCGGTTCGCTGGCGCATGACCTTAACAGAACCTGGCATCGAGTCCGGGGTAAAGAAGACCCTTATTTAAAAGTCGGGGAAGAAAACGACCGTACTGTTAAAGGCAGCAGCGATTATATATGGGCATTAAAAGATATCAACTTTGAGGTAAAGCATGGCGAAGTGCTGGGCATTATTGGTCGTAACGGAGCAGGCAAAAGTAGCCTGCTAAAAATATTGAGCCGCACTACTTCGCCCACCACCGGCAGTGTAAAAATAAAAGGTCGTGTAGCCAGTTTGCTTGAAGTAGGGACAGGCTTTCATCCTGAATTAAGTGGACGAGAAAATATTTTTTTAAACGGCGCCATTTTAGGCATGCACATAAAAGAGATCAAACGAAAATTTGAGGAGATCGTTGATTTCTCCGGAGTGGAGCGATACATTGATACGCCGGTAAAACGTTATTCCTCCGGCATGTACATCCGGCTGGCCTTTGGTGTGGCAGCGCATTTGGAAAGTGAAATTTTAATTGTGGATGAAGTGCTTGCAGTGGGAGATGCAGAATTTCAGAAAAAGTGTATGGGGAAAATGAAGGATGTTAGTAACAAGGAGGGAAGAACAGTGTTGTTTGTAAGCCATAATATGGCGGCTGTAAATAAATTGTGTAACACTGTCATGTCGTTACAATATGGCAAAATTGATGAAATAGGTGAAACCAGTAAAGTTATTTCCAATTATTTAAATACTGATGCCACAACTGATGCATATGTAAATTTAAATGAAGTAGTATCCAATAGAACTGGAAATAACAAGGTGGTGTTTACCGAAATTTCTTTAAGAAAATCTGGCTCGGTAACTCCTGTTAGAATTTTTTCTGTAGGCGAATCAATACATATAAATTTTACTTTAAAATTTAAAAACCCCAATGAAAAATTTGTTAAGACATCAATAGAATTGAAGACTTCCGATGGTTTTAAAATTGCAAACATGATAGATATTGATTCTGGTTTTCAAGTGCAGTATGATGAAAAAGATTTGGTTTCATACGAGGTTGTTATGCATGATGTAAGATTGTATGCTGATACTTATTTATTAAGCCTTTGGGCAGGTGATAAATCCAGTATTGAATATTATGATTATGTTGAGGATTGCATATCGTTTGAAATAGTCGATGGCGGAAAATTAACTTCAAGAATGCTTCCCAGAAATGCTGGATTATTATTTTTAACACCTGAATGGAAAAATGGGTAAGTTTTTATGAGAAAATTTCTGATACGTGTGCTTAGTAAAGCAATTAGACTACTGGCAATAAATGAAGAGCACACAGATGAACAAAAAATGAATTTAAACACATTAAAAGAGCAACAAGTTACTTCAAATTCTATACAAGCTAAAAGAGTTGTGCAATGGTTTAAAGATGATGGTGATAAAACACACAGACTAAATTATGATCTTGACACCACATCTATGGTTTTTGATTTAGGTGGCTATGAAGGTCAATGGTCAAGCGATATTTACTCAATGTATAATTGTACAATTTGTATATTTGAACCCCATATTCCATTTGCTGAAAGTATAGAAAATAGATTTCAAAAAAACGCTAAAATTAAATTGTTCAAATTTGGTTTGGGGGGCAGGAATGAGATGGTTGAATTATCGATACTTGATAATTCTTCATCTATTTTTCAGGATGGCCCTCAAAAAGATTTGATTGAGATAGTATCCGTTGTCGATTTTTTGAAAACAAACAATATCCAACATGTGGATTTAATCAAAATTAATATTGAAGGAGCCGAGTATGAATTACTGGAAACTATACTTGATTACGGATTAGTCAAAACATTTAAGAATATTCAAGTGCAGTTTCATGACTTTATAGTTGAAAATGCTGCCGAAAGAATGGAGGGTATACAACAAAAATTATCTTTAACACATCGCTTAACTTACCATTACGAATTCGTTTGGGAAAATTGGGAATTGAAATAATAAACTTTAAATAATATAAAATATCTATGGAAAAAATTTATTCAAAAATACAACCTGACACACTTTTGCATATTGTATATAGATTAAGTGAAATAAAGGGCAGAACGAATATTGCTCCCGAAAATGAGTTTTTACAATTGGCAAGCTTGAGCATGAACAAAGGACAAACTTTCAAGGCCCATAAGCACATAACTTTAGAAAAAACAACTGACATAGCACAGGAAAGCTGGTTAGTAATAAAGGGAAGTGTTAAGTGTATATTTTATGACCTGGATGATTCACTTATCGCTGAGCCTATACTTTATCCGGGGGATTGCTCCATGACATTTAGGGGTGGTCACAATTACCTTATTATGGAAGATGACACAATTGTTTATGAGTATAAAACAGGGCCATACATGGGAATAGAAATGGATAAAGTTTTTTTAGAAAATCAATAACAGTACACAAGAAGATATCATGAAAAAGGCATTTATTACAGGCATTGGTGGCCAGGACGGAAGTTACTTAACAGAGTATTTATTAGGATTAGGATACGAGGTGCATGGTATAGTTCGTAGAAACTCTACTCCTGAACATCAACAAAGTCGTATAGATTTTGTAAGGGAAAATTTACATGTATCTTATGGTGACCTGTTAGATGTTTCAGGACTGGAACGTGTGCTTCAAAAAGTAAATCCAGATGAAGTATATAATCTTGCGGCACAAAGCCATGTTCGTATCAGTTACGACATTCCCCAATTCACTGCTCAAACAAATGCGCTGGGGACCCTAAATATTTTAGAAGCATTTAGAAATGCCTGTCCTGAAGCAAAATTTTACCAGGCCAGTTCTTCTGAAATGTTTGGAAGTGCTGTGGATGAAGATGGCTTTCAAAGAGAAACGACACCTTTTAAGCCTGTAAGCCCTTATGGTTGCTCTAAAGTATTTGCTTATAACATAGTTCATAATTATAGAAATGCATATAAGTTGCATGCAGTGAATGGAATTTTATTCAATCATGAAAGCCCAAGGCGAGGGAGTAATTTTGTTACAAATAAAGTGGTGAAGGGAGCAGTCCTTATAAAAAAAGGAATGGCTAAAAACTTGGAATTGGGCAATATGGATTCATTTAGAGATTGGGGGCATTCAAAAGATTATGTAAAGGCAATGCATAAGATTATTAATCATTCAATGGCAGATGATTTTGTAGTAGCTACAGGCCAAACCCATTCAGTGAGAGAAATGACTGATTATGTATTTAAGCAATTGGGATTAGATTATCAGGAATATGTTTCACAGAATCCAAACTTTTTAAGGCCCGAAGAATTAACGTATCTGCGTGGTGACAGCTCTAAATTAAGAAGCACATTTGATTGGACGCCTGAATACACCTTTCATCAATTGATGGACGAAATGATTGAGTTTTGGATGGAGAAATTATAGGCAGCAGCATTTTTGTAAAATAATATTCTAGAGGATAAAATGGAAAATATTTTTTTTGATATATCAACTTTAAATCATCTGGGAAATAATGTAATTATAGGAAAAACTGTACGAATTCGATACCCGGAACTTGTGAGTATTGGTGATAATTGTATCATTGATGATTTTACATATATCTCTACCCAATTAGAAATGGAAAGCAATGTGCATATTTCTGCTGGTTGTAAATTAATTGGTGGGCCAAAATGTAAAGTTATAATGCAGTCCTATTCTACATTATCTCCCAATGTTGTTATAGCTGCAGGTAGCGATGACTATATTGGTGGGATTGCATCCCCGATGGTACCCGAAGAAGTAAAGGGAAATGCAGAATACAGTACTGTAAGAATTGCACGCCACTCTGTGGTTGGCGCAGGTGCGGTAATTTTACCAAAAGTTACATTTGGGGAAGGGGCAGCAGTTGGCGCATTGTCACTTGTTAAAAATGATCTTGAAGAATGGAGTTTACATGCAGGTGTGCCTTCAAGAAAAATAAAGGATAGAAACAAAGAACAAATATTAGCTTTTGAGGCCACCTTAAAAAAATAAATACCTTGGAATTTATACAACAATACAAACCATGGTTTGATGAAAGTGAAATTGAAGCAGTGGTGTCGTATATGAGAGGTGGAGGATATTTAACCGAGTTTAAAAAAACTCAGGAGTTCGGTACAAGTATGGCTTCATATACAGACGCTGCTCATTGCTCCATTTATGCCAATGGTACAGTTACACTTACGGCCGCTCTTATCGCATTGGGCATTACTAATAAAACAGATGAAGTTATTGTGCCCGACTATACAATGATTGCGTCTGCCAATGCTGTTATAATGGCTGGTGCAACTCCCGTATTTGCTGATGTCGAAAGAGAAACCATTTGTATTGATTATGAAAGTATGAAGAATGCTGTTACTCCAAATACTAAAGCCATAATGCTGGTAAGTATCAATGGCAGGTACCCAAAAAAATTAAATGAAATTCTTTCCTTTTGTAAAGAGCGTAAAATATCCATTGTGGAAGATGCCGCACAATCGTTGGGCTGTTTTTATAATGGAAAACATGTAGGTACTTATGGTGACATAGGGAGTTTTTCTTTTAGCATGCCAAAAATTATCACTACAGGACAGGGCGGGGCATTAATCACTAATAATCCGGAACTTTATCGTAAGGTAGAATTGATAAAAAACTTTGGACGGGAAAGTGCAGGAGTTGATAAACATATTTTTTTTGGCGTCAATTTTAAATTTACTGATCTACAGGCGGTAATAGGCATTGAGCAGATGAAAAAAATTCCTGAAAGGGTAGTTTTAAAAAAGAAAAATTACAAATTATTAAGACATTTATTAGGCAATGTAAAAGAAGTAGAATTTATTACAACGGGCGAAGATGTAACTCCATGGTTTAATGACATTATAGTACCAGACGTTTATTCGCTTCAATCATATTTAAAAGAGCAGGGTATAGGAAGCCGCCCTTTTTATCCAACATTGCATACACAGGCTCCATATTATTTGCACGATAAACATTTTCCAAATGCTGAATTTTTTGCAAGTCATGGTTTGTGGCTTCCATCTTATTCGCAACTTTCCATAGAAGAAATAGAGAAAATTGCAAACAGTATTAGAACATTTTTTGCTGGGAACTAATAATGAAATTGTATCGTATTTTTTTGGCCATAGGCGGCAAAGCTACACCTACAGATAATAATAACATGTGGGTTAGAAATCTTTATGAGCCATTGGTTGAATCAGGACATGATGTTTATCTGTTAAACATTGATGAGTATGCTCAGCAAAATGGATTAGGTTATATGAGTGTGGATGCAAAAGAACGGCTTTCAAATGATTTACCTAAAATTTTTAATAGAGAAAATGCTATAAAGCCTTTCGACATTTTCTTTTCATATTTTCATACGGCTCAAATAATACCTGCCGTTTTAAAGGAGATAAAAAAGAAAGTATTTACAATTAATTATTC
>JANYFT010000371.1 GCA_025359625.1 Ferruginibacter sp. | reverse complement strand
CACTTCCCGTATGTATCCCATTTTATAAAAAATGTAAAGTTATTTTAAGGCTTAAACTATAAATTAATACGGCACTACTCTTAAATCATTTGATAATTTTCATCATACACACGTTGGCAGCACAAAACCCTTTTAAGCACTAATGGTGGGCTCCATATAAATTCTACAAACCCAACTAAAGCCCGGTGTCGCTGAACAGGTATGAGCCAAAAGCCCCAATCCTTCACGGTTTGGGGCATTTGCATTTTATTTTAAAAGATTTTATTTGCGGGGGCTTTCGGCTATACGACTAAATGTTATGCGTAGTGCATTTCTACTCGCCCAACAATTCTTGGATTTCTGTTTGCAAAATTGGAAGATGTCGGATAACTATACCCCAAATCACATCGTCAGATACAGAGTCGTAGCCATGTATTATTCTGTTTCGTGTATCAACAATTTTTCTGGAATTTGAGATTAATATTGTTTCATCACGTTTTAGAATTCGGGTTAAAGCTTCGCCAATTATTTCTATATTTCTTTCAACTGCTCTTTTGGTTCGTAGGTCATTTTGATATTTCACAAACTTTTTTGTACTGTCATTGAAGAAACTTTCAATTTCCATAACGGCATTCAAAATATCATAAAGCCAGGCTTTAATATCATTGTCCATAAACAAGTTGTCTTTGTTGATTAACAGACTGTCTGAAATATGGATTTTTTATAGCTTTTTCTTCCAATAAGTCAATTGGTCTTTTGAGAATATCTTGTAGAGAAAATTTGAAGTCAAAATAGTTGTCGGCATAATCCTCTACATCAATATTTGAGAAGTCTACAATTAGGTCAATATCACTTTCTTTGTTGAAGCTGTCAGTCAAAACCGAACCGAAAGCATATAGGCTTTTAACTTTATGAGTTTCACAAAGTTTAATTATGTCTGGTGTGTATGCTTCAAGTCTATTCATTAGACGAATATAATGTGTTAAATTTACATAGATTTTATCGAAGTTTTGTTTCTCGGTCGAAGTGTGTAGGATGCGGTCGCATTACACACAACAATTATAAAAGTATCCGACGGCCCCACTAAAAAATCCCGCCCTTGGCGCAAGGGTGTAGGGCGGGCAATGTGTGTTGGCAATCCTTGTGCCTTGCTGGGCACTTATGTGCAAACAGCATGGCACAGACACATATCATACACCTGTGGCCCAAACAAAAAACTTCTCAGTTCGCCTGGCAGGCTCCGCATAAAGTCTACAAACCCACCTAAAGCCCGGTGTCGCTGAACAGCGTATGAGCCGAAAGCCCCAATCCGTCATGGTTAGGGGCTTTTGCATTTTATTTTAAAAAGTTTTATTTGCGGGGGCTTTCGGCTATACGACATAATGTTGGCAGATGTTTTGTCTAAGGGCATTGATATTTGAATTTATAAAAACCAGCTAAATCAATAATTCTTCCGTTTGAATCTGATTGATAAATAATGTCTCCCGATTGATTAATGTCATTGAGATTTGAAGACTTTAATAAGTCTTTTGATTGTTTACCAAAATATAAGCCGTCAAGTAAGAAAAATGAATTTCTGTCATATAGAATACTACCATCATAAAAAGGCGAGTTATAACCTAATAAATTTTGGTTAGGCAAATTGTAATATTGGAAAGTTATTTTTTTTCTTGAAACATTTGGGTCATTAGTAAATACAGATGTTAAATTCCCATTTTGCCAAGTTAGAAAATATTGAGTGTAGCCAAATATTTGTCCATTATTTCCATAAGGTTGCTTATATGAAATCAAATATCCGTTAGCATCATACTTATATTCCTCATTTGCAAACTTTGTTCTTGTTATTCTATGTTGATTGTTTAAATAGTAAACTTGTCCAATGTCAACACCATTAATGTCTTTGGCTTTTAGCACAATGCTATCATTATAGTAAATGTATTCTGATTTATTTAAACCTCGTGCAATTACAGTTTTTAGTTTGCCTTCAGAATCATAAGTTAAAGTAGCTGTTGTTTGATAAGTTGGATTTCCGGAGGGATTATAGTCCAGGGCTTCTAAAATTTTGTTACAATTATTTTCACTCGTATCTGGTGGAGTGTCTTTTGAGCAAGAAATAAATAAAGTCAAAAGAAGTGTAGGGATTAAATGTTTCATTAAGTAAAAGTTTATTCAGTAATTAATAATTGTTGTTTTCAATCTGCTTAAAATTTAAAAGTGGTTATGTAAATATCTGCTAACATTTATAAAAGTATCCGACGGCCCCACTAAAAAATCCCCGTGCCTGAAAGAGCTAGGCGGGGCTGTCGGTATACTTTTGTGTTGACCGACGTTTACATGGTGCTTTGTACTAAGGTAGAAAGTATTGGCTTTCTTTAGTGCCTGTTAGGAGGTATGGCATCAGTAATGATCTTTTAAATGTGCTG
>JANYFT010000375.1 GCA_025359625.1 Ferruginibacter sp. | reverse complement strand
AAGGCTGTTTCGTTGAAATTTTTTCGGATCTGGGGTTGGTTTTCTGTTTGTGGCTGACTGGGCATACCAGTATAATGCATTACCGAATCCGGTTTGCTTTCTTTTTCTTCAAATTTTGAATTAGTCTGTTTTCTTGATTTTTGCGCAACAGCTACGCCTGCAACTTTACCTTCTAATGTCATATCCATAACGACACTTGGAGCCATATTTGATAAACCTCTTATTCTAACGTTCATTCCCGATCCAGCAATTCCATCGTACACAAAAGAACTTAATAATAATTGGTCATAAGATTTAGCAAGCGGGTTTATATAGTTATTTCCTCTTCTGTTATACTCTTCCGAATTGATAGCTTCAAACCCATTCTCCATCCAGCTAATTGTGTTATACAATCTTGGCCAAATATTCAATGCACTCCAGCTATGTGGTTTAAACTGATCAAGGCTGGCATCGTACATACTTACCAGCATTTCTGCTGCTATTTTTTCGCCTTTGTTCCCACTGATCTTTACCTTCCATTTTTCTTCACTGCCGGGCAATAATTTATCCCGGAAGGTGGCGTAATCAATGGTCAGTTCTTTATTGCTCCAGGGAATATCAAAACTTTCATTGCCTTTGTACACCCGGTTGTGCTGCACAAATGCATAACTCACAGTCATGCCACCACGATCGGTTTCATTTACTGCAATTTCATTTTTAAATGGCTGGCTTGATTTTATTATTTGATAATTGGTATTATTAGTTTCATCTACTTTACTCAAAGTGTGGATGAGCCAGATATTCTGAAAGCCTGTTTTAATGCTGTAATTAATTTTTTGTCCGGGTTCAGCACTGTTTTTATCAGCAATGATTTCTAACGGGTTGAAGGAAGGTTCCACCGATTTATTGCTGTAGAGTTGGACATACTTTTCTGTTCTCACCAATTCACCATACTTGTCTTTTGCAGTTGCTACGATCTTGTACCAACCTGCCGAAAATTGACCATTCACTATTGCCCATTCACGATTCGTGCTGTCTGTTTTTTCAAAAACCTTATCGCCAGCTTCATAATTTTTTACTTCATTTTCATTCTTGTACACATCATACGGAAAGTAGCCATAGTATTCATCCTTGCTCATTACAAACTGGTCGGGCTGTTCCCAGTATCTTTCCCTGAAAATTTTAGCAGGTATCTTCAATTGCTGTATGGTAACAGTTGCTGTGGTCTTTTCTTCAATGTCATTCAGGTTGGTACTTTTTATCCTGATGTTTTTCAGGCTGTCAACCGATAGTCTGTCAGGCATACTGATTTCCAGTTGCAACATTTGATAGGCTACTGCTACCGAAGTATTTCCACTTCTTGTTTCACCATTCAGGTCGGTGATGTCTGCACTAACTTCGTAATAAAATGTAGGTTGACTTTTTTTATCAATGCTTTCATCGGGCAATGCTTTAAATGTAATATTGAAAGTTCCGTCTGCACCGGTTGTTGCATCGCCATTGGTTATTTCTACCTCATCACTATTGCCCATTGGGTAACCAATTCGGCCCTTACGAATATGATTACCCCAACCCCACCAGACAGGATAACGCACTTTACGAACCACCCGGTATTTTACTTTTGCACCATCAATATTATTGCCTGCGTACGCTTTGGCCGTGCCGGTAATTGTAATGCTATCTAGCAAACGATAGGTACCTTTTGGCTTTTGCACTTCTACAAAAAACTTTGGCCTTTTGTATTCTTCCACACTAAAATATTGATACACTTTTGTTGCGGTATCATACAAACTAAACTGCCCATTTAATAAACCTTCGGGTAATTTAAAAGAACCATGATAAGAACCAAATTCATTGGTAACCATTTTTAGTTCTGTCAATTTTTGATTGTTGGCATCTTTTAATTGCAGGCTTGTATTAAATGCCGGAAGTATATTTGTTTTATTTGCTTTGGTTCCTTTCTGCAGAACAATACCTTTAAAATAAATTGTTTGTCCAGGCCGGTAAATGGAACGATCTGTGAAAAGAAATGTTACGGGTTCGGTTTGCAGGGGTTGTTCGTAACTATTGTAATAAGTATTGTAATTGTTCTCATCTAAAAAAAGTTCATCTGCGGCTGACTTAATTTGAAACAAAATATTTCTATACTCTTTTGATTGTTTTAATTTGAACAAACCATTTTTATCAGTGCTATAATTCTCTGCTTTTATTTCTTCATTATCACTTTTGGTGTAATTGTATTTGCTTTCCCAAACCTGCACGGCGGCATTGTTATAGGGCTGTCCATTATCCCTGTTCAGTACATAATACTCGTTCTTGTTATTTTTTATGTAACTAATATTGCTTAGCCAGGTAAGTTGTTTGGCAATGATATTTTTTTGTAATGAAAAATTTTCTTCCATACTTGCCAAAATAAAATAAGTGCCATTGGGCAAACCATCCACTTTTATTTCTGCTGCATGGTTTTGGTAATCCTGCGGATCTGGCAGAGTAACGCTCCATATTTTGATGGGTTTTAATGTTACGATATCTTTCCATAATTTATCGTAATCCCTGCGATCCATTTTTTTTATTTCGTCCCTCGATGTTTTGATAATGCGGAAATAAATAGCCCTGGCATTTTTATAACTAATCAATGTTCTAAAAGCCTGGTTAGGAACATTTACTTTTTCTGTTTCAAGTTTTAAAGCAGGTTGTAAAATTTGGTTGATAAGATTTTGTGCATTGATACCACCTTCGCTTTTCGGAAATTTTTTAACTGCCACTTCGCATAACGCTTTCGCCCTTTTTATTTCGTATTGATCTGCAGTTTTAATAAGTGGCTCAAACTGTTGCCCCCGTTCATTATAAAGTTGTGCTCTTAAATACATGGCTTGTGCCGAAGCCTGATTGTTACTATACTTTTCTTCAATATTTTTTAAAGCTGCCTCATACAATTTGGCTTTGTCTTCATTAACCGCATATTGATTTATAAAATTGAGCCTTATCAAATCAGCATCCGGTAAGGCATCCGGGTTACTATCTTTTGAATGAAATTTTAAAATTTGCTGTAGCAGCAAAATTGCTTTGAAGTGTAAAGAAGCGGTGTCTTTGGTGGTAAAAGAAGCCGCTGCAAATTCTGCTGCCGGTGCAAATGCTTTTACATTATTGATGGTAAACTTGTAGGCTGGTTTGATGAGGTCTTTTTCATCGTTCATAAAATATTCCAATGCCCTGAATGCTAAAAAATCAAATAGGGTAGGGCGTAGTTGCCGGGTATTTTCTCCCTTGATAATGATGGGGTCAAAACCATCCAGTTTGGTTGATTGCAACAGGTTGTCGTTGCCAATTGAAGCCTTGTACAATTTACTGATAGTGGCATGAAGTTTATCCAAACTCCAGGTTGTTACTTCCTTCGATTTTTCTTCTGTCAGTTTGGTACGTTCGTAAAACTTATACCGGTTGTTTTGCAGGTATTGCCAAAACATTTCGGCCTGCATGCTTTGTAAAATATTCTTCACCGGGGCTTTGGCTTTGGCGATAAGTGTATCTACAAAAAAAATATTATTTTCCCGGCTATCTTCGTGCACCATGTTGCGGTATTTTACCTGGTACATAGCCGTTTTTATCTGCTGTGCATCGTTATCATCTTTGATTGCCAAATTATAAATTATCATCACTTCCTGCAAAGCAGATTTTGTGAGACCCTTTTTTTCAAGGGCTTCTACTTTTTTCCAGTCTTTTAAATAGTTGCTGGTGTTTTGTGCCATGCTGCTGAAAGTAAAACCGGTAAATATTATTAGTAGAAATTTCTTTAAAAACATACGGAATTTTATTTTAATTACAAGATACAATTTGTTATTGAGCCGTTGCGGAGCCTTAAAAATGCAGGCTTAAATAAACAGATGTTCAAATGGTGCTTATTGCATAATTGATCACTACTTTTTTCTTTAACATTTTATAAAGGCTCTTTAACAGGTATGGGCATAGTGTTTGAATACTGGGAGAAAAATGACAAAACCAAATTATCTATGCAGGAGATTTAATGAAATGTAGTTTGAAAATTAAGTGCATTGGTGTAACAGAATGAGCATGACTAAAAAAATTATTATGCCGGTTTAATAATAATAGCCTTAACAATATTAGCCCCCTTTGAAATGCTACATACAAACAAAGCCCCGAATTTTCCGGGGCTTTTGTTTCTTAAAAATATAGCTTATTTTTTCAATGCTTCGGCCATTGTTTTGCCAATATCTGCAGGGCTTGCTACCACAATAATGCCACAGGCGGCCATGATCTTCATTTTTGCAGCTGCTGTATCATCTTCGCCACCAACAATAGCACCAGCGTGGCCCATTCTGCGGCCCGGAGGGGCGGTTTGTCCGGCGATGAAACCTACTACCGGTTTTTTATTGCCCGTTGATTTTATATAATTGGCCGCTTCAGCCTCCATACCGCCGCCAATTTCGCCAATCATTACAATGGCATCTGTTTCAGGATCATTCATAAATAACTCGACTGCTTCTTTAGTGGTGGTGCCAATGATGGGATCGCCACCAATGCCTATTGCAGTTGAAATACCCAAACCTGCTTTGGCCACCTGGTCGGCTGCTTCGTATGTAAGCGTACCACTTTTTGATACAATACCCACTCTTCCTTTCTTAAAAATAAAGCCGGGCATAATGCCCACTTTGCATTCGTCTGCAGTAATTACACCCGGGCAGTTTGGCCCTATCAACCTTGATTTGGTACTGCTTAAATAATTTTTCACTTTCACCATATCCTGCACCGGAATACCTTCTGTAATACAAACTATCAACCCAATACCTGCATCGGCAGATTCCATAATGGCATCTGCTGCAAATGCCGGTGGCACAAAAATAATGCTCACACCAGCACCGGTTGTTTTAACCGCATCGGCTACCGTATTAAATACAGGCCTGTCCAAATGTGTACTGCCACCTTTGCCCGGCGTAACACCACCAACAAGGTTAGTACCGTATTCAATCATTTGTGTAGCATGAAATGTACCTTCTGTACCGGTAAAACCCTGTACAATAATTTTAGAGTTGTTATTAACTAGAACTGACATGGTATCAATTAAGAATTAGGAATGAAAAATGAAAAATTTTCGCAAAGATAGGGTAGAAGGGTTATTGTGGAAAAGGAATATTTCAGCAGGGTAACAGTTCTAAAACGAAGAACTGGCTTTGCCTATATAAATAATTTGTATAACAGTTAAAGCCTGATCAATGAAATTTTTGCAGTTACAAATTTTTCTGTTCAGCAAGCAATAGCACTATCTTGTTTTTATCTATCTATAAAAAAATTTGCCTGGCTTGTTAGCTATCAGATCAGATATTAAATTTTCAATTATTTATGTGCTACGCACATTGTTTTTTCAGCAATGATAACTTTTACAAAATGCCAAACTTTGCTGCCATTTTTATTAGCAACGCAGTATTGTTTACTTCAAATTTTGTGAGTAGGTTTTTGCGGTGGGTATCTACCGTATAAGTACTTAAAAAAAGTTTGGCCGCTATTTCACTGCTTGTCATGCCTTCGGCTATCAGTTGCATAATCTCCTTTTCACGCTTGGTAAGCGTTGGGGCCTCATTTTCGTTTGTTGATGCCGGTACATTGCCAATTTCATTACTGAAATACATTTTACCTGCCAGTACGGACTGTATAGCAGTTTCAATTTCTTCCCTGTCTGCACTTTTTACAAGATATCCTGCAGCGCCATTGCCGATCATCTGGGTAACAAAACTGCGTTGCTTAAATGTGCTGAGTGCTATCACCTGCGTACCCGGAAATTCCTTTCTTATTTTTGAGCAAAGTTCGATCCCGCTGATGTCGGGGAGGTTGATGTCAACAAATGCAATATCTGCCCCCGTCTTTTTCAGCACGGCGATGGCATCAAAGGCATTGCCTGCGGTGCCTGCAATTTCGATACAGGGAATCCTTTCCAACAAAGCTTTCATCCCTTCAATTACCAGTGTGTGGTCATCTACCAGTAGTATTTTTATTATTTTATTTTCCATGTCAAACAGGTATTTCAATGTTAATAGAAGTGCCGTTTCCCTTTTCTGTTTTCATATCGTATTCGCCTTTTAAATACTCAATTCTTGATTGTACATTTTTAAGGCCTTGCCCATTGCCCGTTGATAGCATTGCAATGTCAAAACCTTTGCCATCATCTTCTACGGTAACGGTAATGCCACGGGGATGTTTAGTGATTTGTATAAAAATATTTCTGGCCGCTGCATGTTTAAGGGCATTGTTGGTAAGCTCCTGCACAACACGATACAGCACTATTTCAGCAGATTGTGTAAGCCCCTGCAACGATCCTATCTGTATATATTTCATTGTAATGATATGGCTTTCGTTAATGCCATCGCAATAATCCTGTATGGCTTCGCCGAGGCCAAACTTTAGTAATGCTTCGGGCATCATGTTGTGTGCTACACGCCGCATTTCCCTGATGGCGGTATCCAACTGGTTGTTTGCTTTATTGAATAACAAAGTATTTGTTTCCGGCACTTTATCTGCTACACTATTCAGCGTTAATTTAATACCAGATAGTAAACCTCCCAATCCATCATGCAGATCTTTGGCAAGGCGGCTTCGTTCTACTTCAACTACTTTTTGATTTTCCAGTAATGCCTGTACCAATTTTTTATCTGTATCTGAAGCTTTCAATGAAATTTCCAGATTTTTAATTTTTTCATTGACAGCATCGCTGTCAATTTTTTTAGAAAGGCTTATATAAATTTCTATATGTTCCAGTCCTTCCTGGTAACGTTTGAAATGTTTACAGGCTTCATAAAATCCTAAATGGATTTTGGAAAGCAGGTCATTGGCTTTTATTTCCTCTCCCAATTGAAGAGCTTCCTGTAATAACTCAAAAACTTTTTGTGAGGATTCATCTCTACTGTTTTCCTTTACATCAAGCGCTGCCAGAGAAAGCAATATTTCTGCCTCTCCTTTTTTATCTCCAATATTTTTGCGAATAATTAAGCTATTGTAATAGTACATTGATGCCTTATTGTATTCGGTAATCTGTTCGTAAATATTCCCCAAATGAAAAAGTGAATTAGCTTCTCCTTTTTTATCACCAATGGACTGTGAAATAGCTAAAGCCTGCGAACAAAAATCCAATGCCCTGTCAATGTCTTTTAATTTAAAATAAATGAACCCAATAATATCCAGGCAACCTGCTTCTCCCCACTTATCGCCTCCTTGTTGCACAAGTATAAGGCTTTTGTGATCATAGTCAAGTGCATTTCCAAAATCGCCGGTTTCAAAATAGATGAGTGCAATTTGTTTTAAGCAATAAGATTTAGTCCAATAATTAATCGATTGAGTTTGGCTTACACAGAGGCTTTGCAATAAATAATTCAATGCACTCTCATTATCGCCTAAATATTTATAAGTAACACCTAGGTGATAATAAATAAGCGTTTCGTTTTCCTTGTTCCCGGTTCGTTGCGTTAATTCCAAAGATTTAAAAACGAACTCTAACGAAGCACCATAATTTCCCAAATAGCGTTCAATGATGCCATAATAAATATAAATGGAAGATTGCCCGTCCAGGTCATATAGCGATTCAAATAATGCCAGTGACTTTTTACAATATTCAAGTGCTTCATGATGCTTTGACAAACGAATAAGGCTAAATCCAAACGTGCGGTATCCTTCTGCCTTTCCTTTTGTATAATCAATTCTTTCTGCAAGCTCAAAAGCTTCCTTGCTAAATGTATGCGCACGGGTAGAATCATTCACTCTATTGTCCCACGCCTGCTTATTAAGCTGGTCTATTTTATTTTTTAGGGCCTGAAAATCAGATTCATCAACCATAGCAATTACAATTAAGCATTATGACGGCAATTCAGTGAGCGCCCATGCGTCGGCAGTGGCTAATTGCTTATCGCCACATAGTTTGATGAATAAAAAAAGTTGCAGCTTGTATGCAGCCAGCCATTTGATGCTGGTAGCAATAATGGCTTCTCCCAGCGGCGCTTTTTCTCCATTCCACGGATAGGTAATTTCTTTATGAAGCAGATCATCTTCACTTGCCTGGTTAAAAAGTTCCTTTATAGTTGTTATCTGTTCATCCATAACAGTTAAAAATTGTTCATGAGGCATTGTTTTGGAAGCAGCCCCTTTTGCTCCGTAATAAGTACCGAAATCAGTATCCCCTTCTTTTAGCCAATAACCTGGCATAATGGTTCCGGCAATACTTAAATACTGTAATAATTCCAGGGTGCTTCTTACTCCTTCAGCGGGCCTGAAGTTCATTTGGCCGGGTGGCAGCTTTGTGTATAGCCTGCGGCAAATATTCATTTCTTTTTCGATGTTGTTGAGCAATTGTTGTTTGTACATGTTTTTATATTTTAATGATGAAGAATAAATGCTGCGTTGTATTAATTGCTATCTGGTATCTCTGCAATGATGGACGTTCCTTTGCCTTGCGCTGAATCTATAACAAAATTTCCTTTTAAATATTCTACTCTTGACCTTACATTTTTAAGTCCTGTACCTTTTTCTTCCGGCAGCATTTTACTATCAAAACCTTTACCATCATCTTCTACTGTAATAGTAAAACCTTTCGGATGGTTGGTTATTTGAATAAAAATATTTTTTGCGGCTGCATGCTTAATAGAATTATTGGTAAGTTCCTGAATGATGCGGTATAAAACTATTGCTGTTGACTGGCTGAGCGTTTGCAACGAACCTATCTGTGTATATTTAATTGTAATGATATGGCTTTCGTTAATGCCATCGCAATAATCCTGTATTGCTTCGCCGAGGCCAAATTTTAATAATGCTTCGGGCATCATGTTATGCGCCACACGCCGCATTTCCCTGATGGCTGTATCTAACTGGTTATTTGCCTTGGTAAACAATGGCGTATTTTTTTCAGGTACTTTATCTGCTACGCTGCTAAGTGTAAGTTTAATACCAGATAGTAAACCTCCTAATCCATCATGCAGATCTTTTGCAAGACGGCTGCGTTCTACTTCAATTATTTCTTGATTTTCTAGTAATGTTTGTACTAATTTTTTATCGATTTCTGCAGCTTTTAATGAAAGGCCATAACCCAAAATGAATACTTCAAAAAGCTGGCTGATTTGTATGGGTAAATATGCACCTGGTTTTGGATTGTTCGGATTTGTCTCAGTCATAATAAACGTATGTGTTAAACAAATTCCGATTAATGTACAGGATGTGCCATACAAAATTCCTTTTGAGTATATACTTTTGATGCGCCATAACATAAAAAGAACAAGAGTACTGAATAGCAGTGTTATCAAGGTAATCAGATGAAATAAATTGATGCTTTCTATCCCGAATGCATGTACCAGAAAAAAAACCAAGGCGAAAAAAAGATTAAAATATTTAAAATAATTGCACACGGTAAAAGTGCGATTTTTATTTTTTTGCAAGTTCAGGTAGTGCAGGATAAAAAGTATATAAAACACATTTGTAAGAAACGTTACAGGAAACTTGACCGAAGACAATAAAGTATTTATAACTGGTACGAAACTGATATTGAAAATAACTGCCTGCACAAAGAAAAAGTAATATACACTCATGGATAACAGGAACACACTGTAATAAAATAACTCTGCTCTTTTCATTACAATATATTGCACCAAAAAATACAATGCCTGATAAATAATGACAGCAAGGAACATACAATTAAATAAGAGGTCAAAATTTTTCATGCGCTTTTATTTATGCCATGAAAAAATGGTACTTCCATAGTGGTAGAACAGCCGTGTCCTTTCTCTGTTTTAATATCAATACTACCCTTTAAATAATCTACCCTTGCTGCTACATTTCTTAATCCTGAACCACCTGCATCCGGTAATACTTTGGTGTCAAAACCTTTTCCGTCATCTTCCACTGTTATACTCAAGCCCTGTTCATGTGTGGTGATCTGTATAAAAATATTTTTCGCTGCTGCATGTTTCAATGCATTATTAGTTAGCTCCTGTATTATGCGGTACAATACTATTTCAGTAGATTGGTCAAGCATTTGCAAAGACCCTATCTGTGTATATTTCATTTTCACAAGGTTGCTTTCGTTTATGCCATCGCAGTAATCCAGTATAGCTTCGCCGAGGCCAAATTTTAATAATGCTTCGGGCATCATGTTATGAGCCACCCTACGCATTTCCCTGATGGCAGTATCTAACTGGTTATTTGCCTTGGTAAACAATGGCGTATTTTTTTCAGGTACTTTATCTGCAACGCTGCTAAGTGTAAGTTTGATGCCAGATAGCAAACCACCCAATCCATCATGAAGATCTTTTGCAAGGCGGCTGCGTTCTGTCTCCACTATCTGTTGGTTTTCTATTAGTGTTTGTACTAATTTTTTATCGCTTTCAGCAGCCCTTAATGAAAGGCCGTAGCCAAGTACAAATACATCGATCATTACACCCAACTGCACCACTGTATAGGCACTGCCGCCATATAGGTCGTAAGTATCTGTTTTAGTATTTATAAAAATGTGGCAGATCAATTCGCTTACCACAGCAAAGCTCATCCCGTAGGCAGCCACCCTTGCATAAATACCCTTTTTTAACCAAACCAATATTAGTACTGCAAAGCTAAACGGCATGGTAAAGATGGAGGCTATTAAAAAAACTGCCTGCCCTTCTATCTTAAATACAGCCGTGATAAGGAAGACAACCATCAAAAAAAGATTTAGCAAGAAGTAATA
>JANYFT010000295.1 GCA_025359625.1 Ferruginibacter sp. | reverse complement strand
ATGCATAGATGGGCAGCAGGTACAAATGTTGTATTTTATGAGCAGGTACCCATTTTTGTGTGTCGCATTGCCTAATGATCGGGCTCTTGGCAATATCATCATCAATGCCATCTACATTGGTGTAGGTATGATGTATGATGTTGTGTTTTTGTTTCCAGAAAAATGAACTTGCGCCCAAGGCATTTGCTGTTAAACCCAATGCATCATTCAGCCATGGCTTAGTGCTGTAACTACCGTGGTTGGCATCGTGCATTACACTAAAACCTATACAGGCAAATATATATCCCAACAAAGCGCAAAGCAATAAGGCTGGTAAAGCGTTTATCTTAAACAGCATCAAACTGCCATAAATAATAATAGCAGCCCCAACCAGCGTAATTGTTTTTATATACAACCTCCAGTTGCCTGTTTTCTTAATTTGCTTCGTCTCAAAATATTGATCAACCGCAATTTTTAAACTTTGGTAAAACTGATTGTTCCGGTTATCGAATGTTACTTTTGCCATTGGAATATTAGTATTTTAAATTGCTGCTTTTATATGTAAGAAGATAAAGGTATGCTTTAGTTCATTTTAAAAGGCACCGTCATTTCAAATGCTGGTATTGTAACATCAAATTGCTTGCCGCTATTGGGGTTTTCCATTAAATAAGTACCGTACATTTTACCCATTTCAGTTCGCAAATTACAACCGCTTATGTATTGATATTCTTCTCCTGGATTAATCTGTGGCTGCACACCCACTACACCCTCACCTTCTACTTCCCGCAAACTACCCGTAGCATCATAAATATACCAGTGCCTCCGCAACAATTTTACTGCATAGGCATTGCTATTCTGAATGGTAATGCGATAAGCAAACATAAATTCACTCTCCGCAGGATTACTGTATTCAGGCTGGTAAAACGTTTCAACGCTCACCTTAATACCTTCTGATATTTTTGAGATCATTTTTACCGGTTTGCTTTTTGTAAAAATAACTTAAAAAGTAGCCTTTTGTTGTAAATTGTATAAAGATGACCTGTTAATAATAACAATGCCAATAAAAACACACCATTATTCAAACGAAGAAGTTACCATTTTATGGCAACCTGAAGTATGTATTCATTCTGGTATCTGCTTTAAAGGTCTTGCAGAAGTTTTTGATCCACGAAGAAAACCATGGATTGATATGAGCCAGGCGGTGACAAATACTATTATTGAACAGGTTAAAAAATGCCCCAGCGGAGCATTAAGTATTGTGGTTTCCGCAAATGAGTCTCCAAAATAACACATTTATTAAATCATCCAATTTTCTTCGCACTTGTGTACCCATTCTTTTGTAACCATTGCAAAGCTTTATCCCTGTTATCGCCCTGAACAATTATTTCTCCATCTTTTACGGATCCCCCGGTTCCGCAAAAAGTTTTTAATTTTTTGCCCAGCTCTTCTCTGTCTTTTTCCTTGCCTGTAAACCCTTCTATTAAAGTAACTGCTTTTCCTGCCCGATGTTTTTTATCTAACCTTATTCTTATTTTTTGTTGTGCAGGTAATATTGTTTCTTCTTCTTCAACGTTATCTCCTCCCGGTTTAAAATTTGGATCAGTTGAATAAACCAATCCGCCGAAAGAACTTATTTTTTTTTGTGCCATGATTATTTTTTGGGGGTTAAAATATCAGTCCTTCCTTCCTTCCTATCTTTTCAATCATAATTTTTTGTCCGGGCTACAAAGCCATGTGGTTCTTCATTGGCGTCGCACTCTTGTACATAATTTCTTTTTGGTACTTCAGCCCTCTGAATGTGGTCACCACTGAGTTACGAACATTCATAAAATTAAACTACGATATTTGAAAAAAAATATTGTCACTGATAAAATATTTATATTAATTAATGATAACAGCTTTTAAACTTAAATCCAAACTTCTTGCCTGGTGAATAACAGCACCGCTTGAAATAAAATCAACCCCGGTTGCTGCATACACTTCAATATTATTTAGATTAATTCCGCCACTGGCCTCCGTTTCGTACTGCCTGTCAATAATTTTTAATGCTTCAAGAATTAATTTAGGTGTAAAATTATCCAGCATAATCCTGTCTATTTTACCCACCACCATCACCTTTTTTACATCATCAATACTCCTGGTTTCTACTTCAATTTTTAACCCTGGTTTTGTTGTTTGGACATAATCGTATGCTTTGATGATTGCCTTTTCAATACCTCCGCAATAATCAATATGATTGTCTTTCAGCATAATCATATCATACAAACCAAAACGATGATTAACCCCACCGCCAATACGCACTGCCTCTTTTTCCAACAAGCGAAAATTGGGAGTTGTTTTTCTTGTATCAAGCAACTTTGTATTGTATCCTTTTAATTTATCTGCATAAATTTTTGTAAGCGACGCTATACCACTCATGCGCTGCATGGTGTTTAATACCAACCTTTCTGTTTGTAAAATAGTGCGAACGCTGGCTTCCACATCAAAAGCTACTTCACCATACTGCATAGCATCACCATCATTTTTAAAAGTCGTAAAAATAACATCCGGCTGCATAAACTTAAATATTTTTTCTGCCACCTTCACTCCTGCTAACAGGCCATCTTCTTTTATTTTCAACACTGCTTTACCTTTTGCATTTGCATCAATACAAGATAATGTTGAGTGGTCCCCATCACCAATATCTTCTGCCAGCGCATTCTTAATTAACTCTTCCAATTGATCGTTGTAATTCATAATAGGCAAATGTAAAAAATAAAAAACCTGTAAAAGAAAACTCTTACAGGCTAAATGTAATGTTGTTTGTAACAACAATAAATGCTGGGTTAATGATTTTCAAAACGTAATTCCTGCAGTACCTGTTGATCGCCTTTTTGTTTCATAAATATGGTTGTCCGGTAGCTTCCGCCTTTTGTCACCAGGGTGCCAATACAATATTGCGAGCCAGCGTTTTCACCCTTATGAATTACTTCAAAGCTTTTAACACTATTAGTTGTAAAAAAATCTTTTAAAACAAGTTCGCCCTGGCTTTTGCTGTAACTGTTACTTTTATCCGGCATACTGATCTCTACATTATTATCAAAAAACCTTGCTACCTGCGAAGCATTGCCGGTTTTCATTGCTGCTATTACATCATCAATGCCGAGGCGAAGTGTGAAGGAAGATAACAAAGTGACGATGGAAATAGATACAATCGTAAAAAAAAATTTCATATAAACTGTTTTATGTTTCTCATTTTGCTAAAAACGTGCCAACCTAACTTTTTATTATTGCTTGTAAGATATGTGATATAATAATGACAAGAAGCTATTTATAAAAGCTGCAAATAAATTAACTTTGAACCATGAATAATAAAAAAGCTATACTTGTAATAATGGACGGATGGGGACTTGGTAAAATTAAAAGCAGCGATGCTATTCAAAATGCCCATACACCGTTTGTAACTTCCTTATACCAGAAATACCCAAATGCTACATTGGTTACCTGCGGCGAAGAAGTTGGTTTGCCGGATGGGCAAATGGGCAATAGTGAAGTAGGTCATCTTAATTTAGGTGCCGGAAGAATTGTTTACCAGGAATTACAAAGAATAAATGTCGCCATCCGAAGTGGTGAATTTCAACAGAACCCGGTACTCTTAACTGCTATCCGTTTTGCTAAAGAAAATAATAAAACACTGCATTTATTAGGTTTGGTAAGTGATGGTGGCGTTCATTCTCACATAAACCACGTTAAGGCGCTTGTTTCACTTTGTGCCGCAGAAGGTCTGCAAAATGTATTGATACATGCTTTTACTGATGGCAGGGATACAGACCCAAAAAGTGGTTTACGTTTTATAACAGAACTACAGGAACATTTGCAAAACAGCACCGGAAATATTGCTACCATTACTGGCCGATATTATGCTATGGATAGAGATAAAAGATGGGAAAGGGTAAAGCTGGCCTACGATGGAATGGTGAATGCTACTGGGTTGGAGAGCAGCGATATTTTGGGGGCCATCAAAAAATCGTATGATGAAGGTGTAACAGATGAATTTATAACTCCAATCATCAATGCTAATATTGCTAAAACAAAAATTGAAAATGGGGATGTGGTGATTAGTTTTAATTTTAGAACAGACCGCTGCAGGGAAATAACAGAAGTGCTTACACAAATAGATATGCCCACCTTTGGTATGCACAAATTGAATCTGCATTATACCACCATGACACAGTATGATCACTCGTTTAAAAAAGTAACCGTTGTTTTTCAAAACGATGATCTTAAAAATACGCTGGGTGAAATTTTAGAGCAAAGCAAAAAAACGCAAATACGCATAGCTGAAACTGAAAAGTATCCGCACGTATCTTTCTTCTTTAGTGGAGGAAGGGAAGTGCCTTTTGAAGGTGAAAAAAGAATTATGGTACCTTCGCCAAAGGTAGCAACTTACGATTTGCAACCCGAGATGAGTGCGTATGAACTGGCCGCCGCTATTGTTCCAGAAATAGAAGATAAAACGGCTGATTTTATATGTTTAAACTTTGCCAACGCAGATATGGTAGGGCATACAGGCATTTGGAACGCAGTAATAAAAGCAGTGGAAACAGTTGATAACTGTGTAGAAAAAGTAGTGACTGCAGCTTTGGCCAATGACTATACTGTTTTTCTTTTGGCAGATCATGGCAATGCGGATTATGAAATTAATGAAGATGGAACGCCCAATACTGCACACTCCTTAAACCTGGTGCCGTTTTTTGTTATTGATAATAAATGGAAGGGAATACTTAAAAATGGTAAACTGGGTGATATTGCACCTACTATTTTATCAATGATGGATTTGCCTATTCCTAAAGAAATGACAGGGGATATTTTAATTTGATGCTTTTTAATCTACCATCTCTTATGTAGTGTTATGGTGGTTAATATTCCTTGAATTATTTCTGCAAAACTCAATTAATAACACTTCAATAAATTTTAAACATGCAAATTTATATATGAAAAAAGTTTTAAAGAGTGTTTTATTGATGCTACTTGTAACACTGGTTATTATTCAGTTTATTCATCCTAAAAAAAATATTAGCGCCCCTTCAACTTTACTTGTCAGTGATATTAGTAATCAGTATCCTGTTCCAGATAAGGTTCATCAGATTTTACAAACAAGCTGTTATGATTGCCACAGTAATAATACCAGCTATCCCTGGTATTCAAAAATACAGCCTGTTGCCTGGTGGTTAAATAATCACATAGTTGAGGGAAAAAGAGAAATTAATTTTTCTGAATTTACTAATTACAGGATTGGAAGACAATATAATAAACTTGAGGAAATAATCAAACAGGTAAAAGAAGATGAAATGCCACTAACTTCTTATACATTAATACACAAAAATGCCATTCTTACTACTGACCAAAAGCTATTAATAACTAGTTGGGCTTCCGCAATAAGAGACAGCATTAAGGCCAAATACCCTGCTGATAGCTTAGTTATGAAAAGACCGCCGCAAAGAATTTAGATTTAATCAAATCGATACATTGCTAAATAAACTATTTTGTTTGAAAACTTATAACAGTAGTTAATTATTTTATTGCAAAAGCAGCAAAAAATAGATTCAAATTGTCTATATTTAGGGTGTTAAACCAAGCACAACTATGACAGAAGAAACCATGCTTAATGGATGTATTGAAAATAATGCAGCCGCTCAGGAAGCATTGTACACTCGTTTAAGTCCTAAAATGCTTGGCGTTTGTTATCGCTTTGCAAAAAATAGAGAAGATGCTGAAGATATGCTACAGGAAGGATTTATTAAAGTATTTGCCCAAATTCACCAATATAGAAATGAAGGGGCATTAGAAGGTTGGATAAGAAGAATTGTGGTACATACCTGTATAAATACCCTCAAAAAAAACAAAAAATTTTCTGATAGTCTAGATATTACCTATGCCAGCGGAGTTGGCATAAGAGAAGAAAACATACCTTCTATTATGCAAGCAAAGCAGGTTGTAGAATGTATAAGATTATTACCAGTGGGTTACCGTACCGTTCTAAACCTTTATGCCATTGAAGGTTATTCGCATAAAGAAATTGGTAATATGCTGGACATTGAAGAAAGTACGAGCCGTTCCCAATACACCAGGGCTAAGGCCATGCTTGAGGATGTTTTAATTAAGAAAAATATATTATTAAAACCACGCAACAAAACTGCTGTTTCATTAGCGGGTGCCGTGGCAACAAACTAACAAAAAACAATTGCTTTTTTTACCAAAACCAACAGAAATTTCGTGAACGATGGACAGAAATTTAGATATTGATAATTTTGAACGATTGCTTAAAGACAGGTCAGATGAATTCAAAATGTATCCTACTAAAAAAGTATGGTACAGCATATATAACAATATTCATCCTGGTAGAAAATGGCCTTCAGTAGCAATGAGTATTACCTTGATTGCCATCCTTTTAATAGTGAGTTATCTTAATACTAATAATAAAAATATTTATTTGATAACCCCTGCTAGTTCAGTTCAACCTATGCGAACTCATTCTACAAATCTATTTACTACTTTTTATAACCCTTTTTTGGATATTGTTTCCGTTAAAAATCAAACTCCTTTAATTCCATTTGCAAATAATTTTACTTCAATACATTCAGGCAATTTAAATACCAACAATATAATTGAACCTTTGAGATTGTCTGCAGGTGCGACTTCTATCTCCAATGCAAACTATAATTATGAGGATAAGTATACTATTATGTTTGGTAATACATCTGTTTCAGATAGATATGGTTTAACAGAAATTGCACCCATTCTAAACAATGGGTTAACAACAATTACTCCAACAAATGATGATATAATAGTAATATTAAACAGGAAAATACAGCATTTTATAAATGAAAAAAACACGCTTTCTAAAGATGCGTCTTTAAATTTTCAAAATAAAACAAACCAGCTAAATGAAGAAAATACTGTTGCTGAAAATAGTACTTTAATTGCGCTGGCAGATTTAAATGATCCAACGATCAGGAATACCGATTTCCAAAATACAATTTCTGTATCCGGCAAAAAAGCTATTCCTTTAAAAGAGGAAAGTAATTTATCCAATGCAGATAAAGCATGGATTGAGAATTATGCTTTATACAACCGGCCTGCTCCAAAAAAATGGATCGGCAAATTAGGTTGGCAAACTTATATTACCCCTTCTGTTGTTTTTAGAAACTTGAAAAATACAATTTCAACTGAAGGAGATATAAATAATGCGGTTGTACAACACCCTTCGGTTGGTTTGGAAATTGGAAGAGGTTTAATATATTCTTTGTTTAGCGGGGTTAAGTTAAAAACAGGTTTGCAGTTAAATTTTACCAGGTACAATGCGGAAGCATTTGGAAATTCACATCCGGTAGCTACAACTATTACCCTTCATTCTGAAACAGGTGATCCTTATCCGGCATATAGATCAACCCCTTTTTCTAATAATGATGGCATTACACCTATCAAATTACACAACGAAACTTACCAAATTTCTATCCCCATTGGTATGGATGTAAAACTTGCTGGCAACGAAGTTTTACAATGGAATTTTGGTGCAACCATTCAACCATCCTATGTGATAGGTGGCAAATCATACCTTATCTCATCTGATAAAAGAAATTATATAAAAGAAACCTCACTGCTAAACAGGTGGAATTTAAATGCAGGATTTGAAACATTTATCAGTTATAAGGCAAATGGTTTTACTTTGCAGTTGGGTCCGCAATTTCGTAAACAATTATTTACAACTAATAATAAACAATATTCAGTGCAAGAAAAACTTACCAATTATGGATTTAAATTTGGTATTACAAAGCTGATAAAATAAATAACGCCTGATTAATACCACAGAACTCTTCAACAGTTAACTCAAATATAATTGTTATAAAAACTGCTGCATCTTTCTACGCAGCGGTTTTTGTTTTACAATGACTTTCCAATTAATTTTGATAAATGAAAGAGATCTTTTTTTCGGCAATTATTATTTTAATGATAGTTAGTTGCACTACTTCTACAAATAACAAAACATCCGGCATTGCAACTGTTGTTAATGAAACAAAGAAAGATTCTTTCTTTCCTGTAACCTCATTTATAAAAGGGCAGATGATCCTGTTTGATTCTTTACCTATAACTCCTTTACATACCATTACTATTAACAATAAAACTGATTCTATATGGGTTAAAAAAAGTGAATTAATCCTTTTATTGGCAAATTTTCTTTCCCCTGAAATAAAGGAAACCAATCTTATAAAATACTTCAAAGAAACATCCTTTAATGATCAAACACTCAATGCTATTACTTTTACATACGATCCTGTAATCGCTTTACCAGATTCAATTTCATTGCGTCATTGGGATATTTATATTGATCCGGAATCTGGTAAAATATCTAAGGTATACATGGTAAAACAATTAAAACAAAAGGAAGAAATTGTAACCCAGCAACTAACATGGAAAACAAATAAATGGGCAACCATTACCACCCTATTAGCTAAGCGCAATGGTAATAGCCAACTTTTAAAAGAAGAAAAATTCATTTGGAATTTTAATGAATAATGATCATTTTATAAAAACCATTTCTGTTTTTATAGGTTTAACATAAGCAAATGACACAACAAGAATTTGCTGCAATAGCATCTACTATTCCTTTACAATCGGGCATCTACAAATATTACGACGGCGATAATGAATTGCTGTATGTAGGCAAAGCAAAAAGCTTGCGCAAAAGAGTAAGTTCCTATTTTTCGAAAACCTTTACCAATTATAAAACGCATGAGCTTGTTCAGCGTATCCGAAAGATTGAATTTACAATTGTAAATAGCGAACAAGATGCCTTTTTACTGGAGAATTCTTTGATTAAGAAATTTCAGCCGCTCTTTAATATCAATTTAAAAGATGATAAAACCTATCCTTATATTGTTATTAAGAATGAACCCTTTCCAAGGATTTTCTTTACACGACGAAAAATCAATGATGGGTCTCAATACCTTGGTCCTTATACTTCTGTTGGTAAAGTAAGGGAGTTACTGGATTTTGTAAAACAAAACATACAATTACGAACCTGTAAATTAAACCTCTCGCAATCCAATATCGAAAAAAAGAAATTTAAAGTTTGTTTGGAATTTCATTTAGGAAACTGTAAAGGCCCCTGCGAAGGATTACAATCATTGCAGGATTATGAAGAAGGGCTGCAACAACTAAAAAATATTTTAAAGGGAAATCTTTCGCCAGTAATACAACATTTTAAAGCAGATATGCAGGAAAAAGTTCTACAACTTCAATTTGAAAAAGCTGGAATTGTAAAGAAAAAACTGGATCATCTACTACAATACAAATCAACATCAACAGTAGTAAACGAACGCACAGGAACAGTAGATGTTTTTAGCATCTTAGAAGAAGGCGACACCGCTTATGTAAATTATTTGGCGGTAAGCAATGGGAGTATTGTGCAAACTAAAACTATTACATTAAATAAGAAACTTGATGAAAATGCTGATGAAGTATTAAGTTTTGCCATTGCACAATTAAGAGAAACTTTTAATAGTGAGGCAAAAGAGATCATCCTCCCCTTTACTATTGTTTATCCAGAGCAAGATATTATTATTACAGTCCCAAGGGCTGGAGATAAGAAAAAATTACTTGAGCTTTCTGAAAAAAATGTAAATTATTTTAAAGAGGAACTGAAGAAAAAGAAACTACTATTACTGGAAGATAAGTCTGACTTGGAAATTAATAATGTTTTAATTCAGTTGCAGAAAGATCTTCAATTAGCAACATTGCCGGTTAATATTGAATGTTTTGACAATTCTAATTTCCAGGGAAGCTATCCCGTATCTGCAATGGTAAGTTTTAAGAATGGCCAGCCCAATAAAAGTGATTACAGGAGATTTAACGTAAAAACTGTGCAAGGTATAAATGACTTTGCAACTATGGCAGAAGTGGTTTATCGCCGCTATAAACGCTTACAGGAAGAAGAAAAAGCATTTCCACAGCTTATTATTATTGATGGTGGCAAAGGGCAACTAAGCGCTGCAATGGAAAGCATTAAAAAGCTGGATTTGTTTGGCAAAACTACGTTGGTAGGTTTGGCCAAAAATGAAGAAGAACTTTTTTTTACCGGTGATACTGAATCTCTAAAATTGCCATGGGATAGTGAGAGCCTTAAGCTGATAAGAAGAATACGAGATGAGGTACACCGGTTTGGAATTACTTTTCACCGCAACCAAAGAAGTAAGGGAAGTTTTAAAAATGAACTGGAAAATGTAGAAGGCATAGGAAAAAATACCATTGATTTGTTGTTAAAAAAATATAAATCTGTAAAGAATATTAAAGAGAAATCAGTGGAAGAGCTCTCTTCATCAATTGGATTATTTAAAGCCAAAATTATTATTAACTATTTTAAGCTCTAAATTCTAATTTATTCCAGGTCAAAAAAAAGGGCCAGGATAAAAATCCAGCCCCGTTTAAAATCCAATATCCTATGAAAAACCGAAACAAAGATAGAGAACTATTTATTTTTTCCTATATGCTACATAGAGTATTTTTCAAATGGTAACTTTCATTGAGTAAACGGCGGTTTTACCTGCTGCTGGGGTGGCGGTGTATTGAATTATAATATGGTTTTAGTGTACTTATCTTTCAAATTGTTTAATACGAAGAGAGCATAAAAAAGCCCCTTCAATAATGAAGGGGCTTACAAAAATAATTATCTGTTAGTATTTACTTAATAACTCCACAAATCCTGTTCGTAATTAAATATTTTTTCTTTTATCCTCTCTCCTTCCAGAAGTTGAAATACACCATTCTCTTTTAAGCCGGGTATCCCTGAAATAAAGTTGTCAGAAGGATTATCCATAGTGCTTTTAATGATACGGCCACTAAACATTCTTGTTTCAAACAATTCTTCCCAACTCATTCGTGCTCCAAAATTTTTACCATTATAAATTTGATACTTGGCGAAAATTGGACGCATATCAGGATAATAAACCCAAAAAACAACCGCCGGGCCAAGATATTCTCCTGTTGTACTATATACGTTCCTAACAGGAGCTATCCCCAAAATGCGCCAAAATAACCTAGAACTTTCTTTATCAAAAATTACTTCTTCCTTGATCTCGAATTTATAAATAGAATCCAAATTTATTTCTCTTGACTTCCAATCGATGCGGTCGACAAGGCCTTTATCATTAAAATGAGGTACAGAGTCTCCTCCTCCACCAAGGTGCTTAGCTACTTCTGAAATAGTTAGCGGAGTCGTGAACCTATCATCAATTGGATCAAAGACTGTAACTGCACTGTCCTGAATAGCTTTTAACAAAATACTAATAAACCGTTGGTTGCCGTTATTTTCATCTGCAGAATAACGGAAGGGTAGATTTACTTTTTCTCTCGTATCAATTTCTCTCCATATTTTATGGCGGTATACTGCATCGTCAACCCTTAAATGCTCATAGGCTAAGGGGGTCCTGTCGGCAATATCTTTTGTTTCTACTGCTTCATCTGGGCGCAACGATTTTTTCACTTTTGTTATAGGTAAACTATCAATCCTTGGTGCAGGTGGAACCGCCACAACTGCCGCAACAGAATCTACCTGGCCACCAGCTTTTATGTTAGCTTTTGTTTTGCCTTTTGTAGTTTTTTTTGTTGTTGTATTGCTACGTTTGGTAGCAGTACGTTTTTTCTGTGCATCTGCAACTGTAAAAATCAGGGACAGCGCAAAAGTTAAACAGAAAAATTTAATGAGATACTTTTTCATATATAAGGTATTTTAAAATAATACAAACGAAACGGGTGGTATTGTTCTTGTTCTGCCATCCGGGCCAACTACTTTTAAATCATCAAAAGTAACAGTAGAACCAGGTTTACATAAATCAATTTTACTTTTCAGGGGTGCTAAACTTCCACTGCTTATAGTACCAGTTTGAATACTACCACTATTTGAAAATCCTGCACCTGCAAAATATACCGTAGAGCCGGTTACATTGAACCTGGCATCAAAATCAAAGCCTAACAATTCTGCACGTAAAAAATCCTGTGCTTTAAAAATATTAGATTGAATTCTTCCTCCTTTGCTTGGACCAACCATACCTATCGGATCTGGAATGGTTTTTACCCTAAAATCAAATTTGCTCGATTTTCCATCAGCAGTAACCGTGATGCTTGCAGCAGTTCCACCAGTCACAGATACTACCCTGCTTCCATTTGATCCACTCATTGTACCACCATTTATAGTAACAGATGTTTTGTCCCAGCCAGAACCGGATGAAATGGTAATTGGATTAGGAACACCGATATAGAACACGTTCATTTTATCTAACATGATAGCTGCACCACCGGGTGTACCAACTGTATATTGTACATTTTCTGTTTTAGTTTGAGAAACTCCATCCTGATCTAAATAAGTAACACTTACAGGAACAGTATGAGCGCCGGCCCCACTTGCAGTAATTTTATAGGTTGCTTTTCCGTCAACAACTGCTGAACCTGAACCACCAATTGAAATTTTTGGTTGAGCTGCAGAACTATACGCTCCAATACCTGCTGTAATTACCATTTCCTGCCCAGGCATAATATAATTAGAACTTTGTCCTACTAGTACACCCGTTTTATCAAATTTTATTTTAACAGCACCAATTTGTTCATGACAATAAGTAACAACCTGGTTTTCCGCATTCTTAACATTGTTCTGAAACTTACTCAACAGCGTTAAACCTGCTACAGTTGGTGTCATGTGAAAATATGCATTGGTAAAATCCTTTTTAGTTCCGTCTTGTCCTGTAGGAGGGTCAATATCAATAGGTAAAGTTTTTTCAAATTTCGCTCTAATATCAGGATCAATATCAAGCATTGCTTTTCTATAAGCTGCCAACTTCGCTTCAAGTTCTTTACCCTTTCCCTGAGTATCAAACAATCGGGTAGCAGCATCCAGGTTATCCTCTTTAAAAGATTCTTTGCCATCTACCATTGTTAAATCAGATGCCTTTTTTAACTCTGTTTTTAAGCCATCAATATAGGCGTTAAAATCATCAGATAGTTTTTTTGCCTGCTCAGCTTTAGGTTCCCAAATTTTTGCTTTTTCTGCAGTTTTTGGATCTGCAAGTTTTTCTGTTAAGGATGCGTATAAAGTGGTGTTTGCTGCTGCCAGGTTAGAACTGGAGTTTTGCAAACTTTTATCAACCACTTTAAAGGCATTTAGAATTTCGCTTGATACATTTAGTGCCAGCAATGCTGTAAGCACCAAATACATCAGGTTGATCATCTTTTGCCGGGGCTCTTTAGGTAAAGCCATAGTATTTGAGATTTACGATTGTTTAAATGAATTGTTTCTTTAGGATAAAATTTTACCTGATTACAGGCTTTTAATTATGGCAACAAGACCATCATTGGATAACTATTTTACCTGCATTGCACTAAGCATATTTCCATATACAGAGTTTAATTTACCCAGGTTACCAGCCAATAGACTAATTTGATCTTTAGCTTTATTGGCATCATCTACACTGCCCATCATAGCGGCACTCGCTTCTGCCATTTTACCGTAAAAACCATTCAAAGCTTTTAAATGATTGTTACTTTCCTTCAATTCCAATTCATAAATGGTATTTAAAGAACCTAAATTTTTGGTTAAAACCTGAACCTGTTCATGAAAACCTTTGCTACTTTCAGATGCTTTATTAAAAGATGCCATAGTAGCTGCAGTACTTGTAAATGTTGTGGCCATACTGTCAATTGCTGCAGTTGCTATTTTAGTTTTTGCGCTAAAATCGCCGGTAGTTTTTACAACATCGCCTATTTCGCCCATATTGTTTACTGTTGTACCTAATTTTTGAAATCCTTCGCTCAATTTCTTCAAACTGGTAGGTGTAATATCCGCTTCGCTTAACATTTTATCCATGCTTTTTAAAGCAGGGTTACCAGTTTCTACAGGAGCAGGTAATGCCATAGGAGCCTCAGGTGGAGGTGCAAATACATACAATAATGCATACCCAAGAAAAATAATAGATTCGGTATATAACCCAATTTTTAACCAAACATCTGCACCGGGCGCATGGGTGATTTTGAAAAGTGCTCCTAGCAATACCGGCACCGCTGCCGCAGATACAAAGATGTTGAGGATACGATCGATTGGACGTGATTGACCAGCTGCCATAGTTTTTAGAATTTTAAAGTTTAATGAGGGGGTTATTTTTATTTTGAATTATTTATAAACACAGTGAATAATGCTTATGATATATTAGATATATCATAAGCTTATTCTCGAGTATAGTTATTTTAGGAAAAATTAATTGCTTAGTTTCCACGTTTTTTCATTGCCGGAGGCAAATCAATTACGCAACGAAAACCAATATAAGATTTTGAAGTATCCTGGTATTCGTAATTACGAGTGCTTGTCTGAAGAAAATAACCCACATCTTTCCAGCTACCGCCACGGATGACTTTACGTTTCATACGGGGAACATCTGTATCCTTTGCATTCCAGCGAATATCAGGATTCATATCATGTTGAAAAGAATATCCACCTTCGTAATAGAGTGAAGAAGTCCATTCTGCCACATTACCAGCCATATTATATAAACCAAAATCATTGGGCCAATAAGCATCTGCCCTTACTGTGTAAAAGCCACCATCTTCAGGATAATTACCACGACCAGGTTTAAAGTTAGCCAGCAAACATCCTTTTTTATTTCTTAAATAAGGACCGCCCCATGGATACGGTGATTGAGAGCGACCACCACGTGCAGCATATTCCCATTGTGCTTCTGTTGGCAATCGAAAATCAGATTCAGTAGCTCTTTTTTTGGAATCTAAAAATGAATTAAGATAATGAGTTCTCCATTCGCAGAATGCTGTAGCTTGTTTCCAGGTAACACCAACAACTGGATAATTACCAAAAGCAGGGTGACTGTAATATTTTTTTGCCATTGGCTCATTGTAAGCATACGCAAAATCTCTTACCCAACATAACGAATCCGGATAAGCCATTATATCTGACTTCACAATAAATTTAGAACGTTGTACGCCTGCGTTTTCTCTTTTAGCAGCTTCTTTATAATCAAAAGTTTCTGAATGATAAACTATCTTGCTAGGATCAATTTCTTTTTTATTAAAAATACGGTTATCAGGCGTAAAGATCATGGCATCTATTTTTTCAAGTGTTGCCTTATCGTTCCATTTGATGGCCTGTGCTTTTTTCCAGTCAATATACTCATTACCATCAGTTCCCTGCTTTATAAAACCCATTTGCTTTGCAGCAATTGAATCCCTCACCCAATTGGTAAACTGTCTGTATTCGTTATTGGTAATTTCAGTGGCATCCATCCAAAAACCGCTGATAGATACTTGTTTATTACGTGCAGTATATGCAAAATTTACATCCTCATCGCTAGGCCCCATGTGAAAGGTGCCTGGTGGAATATAAACCATTCCTGGAGGTTTTGGTAAAGCCCACCCTTTGGCAGGTGCTACGCCGTGCAACTGCCCGTCATTAGGCAAAGCACTACCTTTTTTATTTTTACCAAGCAAATTACAGCTTGACAAAGAGATCATAGCAATTGCAGCTATAAAGATTAATGAGCTATTCTTCATTGTTTTTACTTTGAGGGTATTGGCAAATGTAATGATTATTTTGAATTCCTTAATTATGCAAGTGCCTTAATGATTATTTTTTGTGTTAAAAACAGCATACAGAATATTAAAACGTTTATTGTTTTCAAATATTGTATCTCTATATTCTTATTTTATGATTTGTTTATATACGCCATTAAGTCATTAATGGTTTCAAACGGATTCAAACAATTATATCTTTTACAGTAGTAAATTAATGATTTTAAGCTATCAGGTTTCCCTTTTAAAAGAGGATACGTTTCATTTATTTTTCCTGAAGCCATTATAATTCTATACGGTATATAATTAATTGTTATTTTTTTTGCCAACTCATCCGAATTTGTACCTGCCACAGCTATTTCATTTAATCCAACAAAATTTTGTAGCAATAATGAAGCCCAAATTCCAAAAGATGAAGGATATTTTATTACAGTATCTAAAAGCACAAATAACATTTGGGAGGCCCTTTGTTCCCATGCCGGTATATCAAAAATAATCGAAAGTTTAGATAGGTTGGTTGCCATAATACTGTTTCCTGAGGGCGTGGCACCATCATAAATTTCCTTTTTACGAATAATTATATCTTTCTGATAACTGTGGGTAAAAAAGAAAAATATATTTTCATTATCACTAAAATTTTCTAATACATACAAAGTATATTGTCTGGCTTTTTCTAAATAAATAACATCAAAGTTTAACTCATAAAGCTGAATACATGCTGCAATAAGGTAGGCATAGTCATCCAAAAATGCGGAATATTTTGCTACCCCACCTTTATATGTATGCAGCATTTCCACTGACCGGTCACCTTTTTTAAAGTTAGTTTCAATGAATTTAAAATTTCTTTCTGCCAATTCTAGTAACGATTTATCCTGTAAAACAATAGCCGCTTTTGCAATAGCTTTCAACGCCAAAGCGTTCCAGCTTAAAATAATTTTATCATCAAGTGATGGTTTAATTCGTTTGGTTCTTTCAGTCGATAATTTTTGAATACAATCCTGTATCATTTTATTGAATTCCTTGTAATCAATATTCCTTGTGACAACGAATTCATTAGCCGGTTGCAATATGCGCAGGATGTTTGTCTCTTCCCAATTACTATTTTCTGTTACATCAAAAAACTCACAAAACAGCGACGCATCTTTACCTAAAATACTTTCTATTTCATGTTTTTGCCATACATAATATTTGCCTTCTACGCCTTCGCTGTCTGCATCTAAAGCTGCATAAAATCCACCCTCCTGATGGGTTAGCTCAGTGCGGATAAAATCAATTGTTTTTTGTATCGCCTCTTTATATTTTTTGTCATTGGTTATTTGCCATGCATCACACAAAACATCTATCAGCAAAGCGTTATCATACAACATTTTTTCAAAATGTGGAGCCAGCCATTCATTGTCAGTGCTGTATCTTGCCATGCCACCGCCAATGTGGTCGTAAATACCACCTTGCAACATCTTATCTAAGGATAATAAAGCTTGGTGTAGTGCCGCTTCATCATTTGTAAAATGCTGGTAGCGAAAAAGATATTGAATGATAAATGTTTGCGGAAATTTTGGCGCTTTTCCAAATCCGCCCCATTCTTTATCGGCAGCTTTCATAATATTGTCAAACATAGTGCGGCATTGCTCTATTGTAAATAAATTTTGAGCTTCATTAATTATTGGATCAAATTTGATTTGTGTAAAATTATTTGATTGTGTAAGATGTGCTGTCAGGTTTTCTGCCTGAGATTCTATTTCATTTTTTCTTTCTTTCCACGACTGTGCAATAGCCTGTAAAACTTCTGTCCATGAAGAGCGGTTAAATGCTTTAACCGGAGGATAATAAGTGCCGCCATAAAAGGGTTTGGCATCAGGTGTTAAAAAAACATTTAAAGGCCAGCCTCCACTCCCGGAAATTGCCTGAACTGCATCCATATAGATGTGGTCAAGATCGGGCCGTTCTTCTCTGTCAATTTTTATATTTACAAAGTTCGTATTCATTAACAATGCCACATCTTCCTTTTCGAAACTTTCCTTTTCCATTACGTGGCACCAGTGGCAGGCTGAATAACCAATACTAAGCAGTATCACTTTATCTTCCTCTTTAGCCTTTTGCAATGCTTCTTCTCCCCATGCAAACCAATCAACCGGATTATGTGCATGTTGTATAAGGTATGGACTTGTCTCTTTGATTAACCTGTTGGTAAAAGAATGCAGCATATTCATGGAATAATTTAACAATAGGTGTGGGAAGCCTAAAAAACAATCTAATTTCTATAGCAAAATTAATGTTTTTGATAGCCAATATTCTATTAATGAATCTTATTAAAATAATGCAAGTAAAAATTAGAAACCTTGTGTAGAATGAAATACTTAGGCGAGGTGATTTAAAAACAAGCGACTATGGGAGAGTTGTTTTTTTAGAATAACTTACAAATAAATCTGATTATTTTTTTATTAAAGAAGACAAATAAATCTCTAAAGCACTTACCATGCTTGGCACTTGTGGTTTTGGTGCCTGAATATCTAACGTTAATCCTGCTTCTTCGGCTGCTTTGAAGGTATTGGCTCCAAAGACACCAATTTTAGTACCGTTTTGTTTAAATTTTGGAAAGTTCTCTAATAAACTTTTAACACCGCCAGGTGTAAAAAAACAAATGACATCATAATTTCTTGCAATTATCTCCCTGATATCATTGCTTATGATTTTATACATAACCGGCGTAGCATATTCACAACTATTATTCTTTAACCAGTTGGTAATCTCGTTATCAAAAGACTGAGAACAAGGATAAAGAAATTTTTCATTGTCTTTATGTTTATTAATTACATCAAACAAATTTTTGTTTGTACCATCTGCACCATAAAAAACTTTTCGTTTACGATACAGTATAAATTTTTGAAGGTAAAGTGCCACAGATTCAGTTATGCAAAAATATTTTGTATCCTGAGAAATATTAATTTTCATTTCATCGCATGCACGAAAAAAATGATCAATAGCATTTCGGCTGGTAAAAATAACAGCGGTGTAATTGGCGATTTCTATTTTTTGTTTGCGAAATTCTTTGGCAGGTATACCATCAATTATTATAAAGGGATGAAAATGCAACTCAATATTATACTTCTTCGCCAAATCAAAATACGGCGATTTTTCTCCTTCCGGTTTTGGCTGGGTAATTAGTACTTTTTTAACCACTTGCGTTTTCTGTTCTGTTTTTTTGTCCCCGTTCTTAACCATAACTAATTGAGAATATTAATGGTTTCACAAAGTTAGATATTTTTGCTTAATAAAAGTATTAATCCCTTATAAATCAACAAAACCGGCACTATTTCAATACCTATTATGTACATGATAAAGTGAAGCTGGCTAATTTTCAACATGCTTTTTAGTAGCCCGTAGGATCTGAAAAATCGAAACAAAAACATCAGTGCGGTTAATGAAATAGCCAACAATACTGATACTTTTATTAAAATGGGGACAGAAAAAGCCATAATAATAATAAAAGGAAGTAAAAAAATGCCTAATATTTTATTGATTAAAAAAATAATAAAAATATAGGTATTAGTAACTATATTAAAGCCTGTTACCCAACCTGTAAATTTTAAAGTAATATATTTAGTAAGATAGATCGCAGTGATACACAGCGTACATAAAATAATTACTTTTAATGGCTTGCTTTCTGTAACCCAACCGAAATACTCAAGTAAAAAATAAAAAAATAATCCTCCCGAAGCCACAGAAACAATGTTAAAAAGTAACGAAGGGAGCTTTGCCTGTAATAACTGGTCAGTCAACTGATTTTGACGTAAAGAGGTATTAAAGAAAACCCTGAATAAATTATTAAAGTATCGTACATAAAAAAAACGTAACGAAGACAATAAGGCAATAACAATTAGTATGACATAAAATATACTTTCCTGGGAAGTTTTTTTCCTGGGATAAGTAATCATTGCAAAAGGCTTCCCTGTTGAATTAAGATAACTGTTTTCTTTTAAAATATTTTGTAGGGCTGTTTGATAAGAAGGAATAAAAATTTTAACCGTATCTTTTTTTACTAAGATACTGTCTGCATTTTTTTTAACTAAGAAGCTATCTGCATTTTGTGCAAAAACTAAAACAGGAAAAGCGATAAAAATTAAAAAATATACAACCTGTTTCAAACGGATGATTTATGATGCAAAAATAAATTGATTTTATTTAAAAGTAATTAATATATCCAAAATGTATCTTAGATGACTGGCTCAAATTAAAATTTACATCGTTTCTTTTACCTACTGCAAAACTCAAATTCAGTAAACCAACTTTTGTTTCAAAAAGTATTCCCAGGCCAGCACTAATTAAATTATTGGACACATTTATTAACTGGTATTTATTTTTTGCCCAGCCAGCATCAATAAAGCCAAATAAATAAGAATTAAGACCAACCAGGTAACGATACTCTGTCGTTAAAACTCCATATTGGATTGCGTAAATACTTTCTTCATCAAAACCCCGTAATAATTTATAGCCGCCAATCTGAAATAATTCGTTTCTAAAAATGCTGGGACTGTTAAAAAGGCCTGCATTGATAATAGTTTTCAATGTGCTTCTTTTACCTGTAGCAAAATAATGTGCCACAGTCGCTTTCACCCTAAACTGGTATGCTTTCAATTTAAGAGAATCATAGAGAGAAGCATAGTTAAATGATGGATCTGCAAGGCCTATGATGTCGTTATTTTTGCTAATAGTTTTTACTCCCACAGTTGCAATCAGTTTTATTTCATTACCGGTTTTTGGATTAAAGCGATAATTAGTATTATTAAAATCATAATCAACACCAATATTAACAGCACTTACATCAATATTAAATGGGAGCATTTTTGTAGCCTTCACCTGGTTGGTATCAATGCCCGAGGACAGCAAAAATGTGCTCTGCTTTTGAATAAAAAGTTTACCCGATTGGTTAGCAGACAGAAGATACTGCACACCCAACTGGGCATTGAGTTGTACAAAGGCTGAATCTTTTTTAAATAATTCAAAAGAGAAATCAATACCAAACGGCGATTTAAAAATATAGGGTTGCTGAAAACCAATATTTAACCGCGGCGATTTTAATTGCAACTGTTGCCAGTTAAGCAAAATTGTTTCCCCCGTACCCAACGTGTTTTTCAAATTTAAATTCACATCGCCTGTTAG
Organism: Ferruginibacter sp.; assembly: GCA_025359625.1. Taxonomy (GTDB): domain Bacteria; phylum Bacteroidota; class Bacteroidia; order Chitinophagales; family Chitinophagaceae; genus Ferruginibacter. The sequence goes on along the minus strand of JANYFT010000295.1, from coordinate 3,176 downwards.
CTGAAGTTTTCCTGTTTCAGGATTGCCAGGCAAAAAGCCAATCAAAAAATTAACCTGGCTGCTACGCTTGGGCTGCAGATAAACGTTTAATACAGATCCTGTACCCAGCATCAATAATTCAGATGGTTGTTGTTCCTGCAGATAGGGCAATTCTAAAAACCGTTTACTCACCTGTTCCAATTTTTCTTTGTTATAAATACTCCCTTTGGGAATACCTAAATAATGCTGCAAAAAAGCATTGGAAATTTTTATTTTTCCTTTTACGCTTATACTATCAATATGATATAGCGGACCTTTATTTACACTTAATGCTGCATTCATGGAATCGTCTTTTAAAACAATGCTATCTAAAAATACAGCCGCAAAGGGATAACCGTTCTTTTCATAATAATTTAAGATACGTTCTTTAAAGTACACTAACTGGCCCATATTAAAAGGTTTGTATTGATAATTCTTACTAATGAAACCGCTTTCATCAAGTGCTTTTTTATCGATACTTTCTGTTCTTAATTGAACCCAGTTTTGTTGTGGGCCAAGATACAAGTCAATCTGTGTATTATTAGTAGTAGTATCATGCCTTATTTGATCAATTGAAGCCCCGGCATATCCTTTTGCATTTAATAATGCCGGCAATTTATTTATATATTCTATACACTGAAACTGTCCGGTAAAGCTGGTTTGTAGTTTCAATACCTGCGGTTGAAAGGTACTATCTTTGTCAAGATAATTTATACGCAATTGATATTGGGCAACGGCACTGGTAACAATGAAAAAATTCATCATAAGAATAATTGAAAGCCGGCAATAGAAAATTGAAATTTTATTTTTTTGTTGCATCCCTTTGTAAACTGTTCTCAATATTAAATATTAAAGTTCAAATACTAAATTATAAAGCGTTTTGGCTGGTATTTATATACATATCCCTTTTTGCAAGCAAGCCTGTAATTACTGTAACTTTCATTTTACTACTTCATTAAAACTAAAAGATGAACTGATTGTTGCATTACTAAAAGAAATTGATCTTACCCCTGGCCCTTCTGTTACAATAAATCTGGCTATCCCATTAACAAACCAGGAAAAAGAAAAAGAAGTGATTGAAACCCTTTACTTTGGTGGAGGAACCCCGAGCATTTTAGATATTAATGATTTGCAATTATTGTTTACTGCTTTACGCAAAAAATTTGTTTTTAGTGCTGATATTGAAATTACTTTAGAAGCAAACCCCGATGATATTACACCTGAAAAACTTGTATTGTGGAAACAAGCTGGTATCAATCGCCTAAGTGTAGGCATTCAATCTTTTATAGAAGAAGAATTGGTTTGGATGAACAGGGCACACACCGCAGCAGAATCGTTGCAATGCATTGATGAAATAAAACAAGCCGGATTTACTGATTTTTCCGTTGATCTTATTTATGGCTCACCTGTATTGAGTGATGAGGACTGGAAAAAAAATGTAGCTACAATTATTGAAAAAAATATTCCGCACATATCCTGTTATGCACTTACGGTAGAACCTAAAACAGCACTGGATAAAATGATTGCCCAACATAAAAAACAACCGGTAGATGCAGAAAAACAAGCGCAGCAATTTTTATTGCTAATGGCATGGATGGATGCCGCAGGATACGAACATTATGAAATAAGCAATTTTGCAAAACTGGATAAAAGGAGCAAGCACAATAGCGGTTATTGGCAGGGAAAAAAATATTACGGTTTTGGACCTTCTGCACATGCATTTGATGGCAAAAGAAGACAATGGAATATTGCCAATAATGCTTTATACATCCAGTCTTTAAAAAAGAACATCATTCCTTTTGAGGAAGAGCTATTAACTTCAACACAACAGTTGAATGAATACATCATGACTTCTTTGAGAACGATGGAAGGATTGAGCCTTGTAATTGTTGAAGAAAAATTCGGAAAAAAGATATGCACCGGCTTGAAATCAGCAAGTAAAAAATGGGAAGCAGGAGGAAAGCTAATTTGTAGTGAAGAAAAAATTGTGCTGACTAAAGAAGGAAAATTATTTGCAGATGGTATTGCATCAGATCTGTTTTTTGATGCCTGATTTTTTATGCTAAGAGGTTTTTCTCTTAAACTATAAAAACTTTAAATGTTTAGGAATGTCAGATATCAAAAAATCAGACATCAGACATTTCGAGTAAGGAGTTACACCAAATAGGGTTCTATTTTTTCAAACCCTTCTTTAACCGAAAGCCCTTCCCATAAGATCTGGTACACAGTTTCGGCAATCGGCATCTCGGCTTTAATAGCTTCATTAATGATATGTATAGATTTGCTGGCATTATATCCTTCGGCTACCATGCTCATTTCTACCTGTGCAGATCTTACCGGATAACCTTTACCGATCATATTGCCAAAAGTACGGTTGCGGCTATATAACGAATAACAGGTAACCAGCAGATCGCCTAAATAAACAGAGGATGCGTAATTGTTATCCCGATTATTTGTATGGCCCACTTCTACATTTTTTATACCCGCCATTTTTAAAAACCCGGCCATTTCATCAGCACAATTAGCTATCAGCACACTTAAAAAATTATCTCCATAATCTAATCCGTGTGCCATGCCTGCACCAACCGCATAAATATTTTTTAAAACTGCTGCATACTGCACACCATAGATGTCATTGTTCTCAATGGTATTTAAATAATCTGTTTTAAAATATTGGGCAATATGATGAGTGGTCATTTCATCTACGCCAGAAAATGTGAGATAGGACAATTTTTCTGCTGCAACTTCTTCTGCATGGCAGGGCCCCAGAATTGTAAAATAATTTTCCAATGCAACATCAAATTCATTCTTTAAAAAATCATTCAATAATAAAGTCTGTTTGGGTAAGATCCCTTTTACAGCACTAATAATCTTTTTATCTGAAAAAATATTTCTATCCAATAACTTCAGCGTAGTTTCTACATAAGCAGAGGGAATGGCAACGATGATACAATCTGAATGGGCGATTACTTCTGCCGGATCGGTAGTTAATTTTAATTGGGTAGTATCAAAATAAGCACCGCTTAGATAGTGCGGATTGTGGCGGCGCAACATGATTTGCTCAATGGCTTTTTCGCTCCGGTTCCACCAATAAATGGTTTGCCCGTTATCGGTTAAAATTTTTGCTATTGCTGTTCCCCAGCTTCCGCTGCCTAATA
>JANYFT010000238.1 GCA_025359625.1 Ferruginibacter sp. | reverse complement strand
TCGTTATTGATATTGAAAGTTATTTTCTCGGTTTTAATAAAGTTAGGAGACGTATAATCTGGCCCTATTATAAAATCCCAAACGCCCCTGGTATCTCCGCCACCTCCTGCAATTCCATTACCTACAAAATATTTCTCATCGATTGTATTCAGCCAGGGAACAGTGTCAGGCAAAGATTCATTACCAAAAATTGTATTGCTTTTAACAGCACTCTTTTTATGTTGTTGTTGTGCTGTAACTTTATTTTTAGCTACACAACATGAAAGCACGACAGCAATTATCAATTTGAATAAACATCTCATCTTTGAATTGTACATTATATTATTAGTTTTTATTTCATAATAGTTATTCCCATTAACCCAACCACCACTTCTTGTGATAATGTTTGAAGGATAATACTTTTTAATTCCACATCGCTCTTTAATTTTCTGTTCAACAAAATGGCCCTGCAATTTTCTCCTAACTGAACGGTTTGCGGCCACGGCTTTGGCACTGCAAATGCATCAACCACATTTGTATAATCACCACGGCTTTCCTGGCCTGCTGCTCCTGCTACAATATTAATTGGAGAAAGGTTCCAGTAATTATAAGGCGGCACCAGCAACAAGGTGTCAATGCTTTTATCTGCGTATGTAAAAATGATCATTGCGTTGGCAATATCACATTGCATTTGATTAGTAGAGCCAGCCACCATCAGCCAAACTGCCTGCCCTTTTTGCTGCACAGGTACAGTTATTTTTTTGGGCCAGTTATCCCATAAAGAAGTAAAGGCAATATTTTTTGAAAAATTATTCCATTGAAAAGGGATTTGTTGTTGAGTGATGATTCGGCTGGTATCGTTCTTTGGATGCACAACAGAATCCAGTTTGATAATGGGCGGCGATTGTTTCCAAAAAAGAAAAGTCCATGCAGAATAACCATCTGTTCCTATTCTTGCAGAAACTGTATTAGGACGGGGTGACATATATTTTTGCTGATAGATAGTTCTTACATCTGCATTAAAAATATTATCCATATTCACACAACTCCATACTGGATTTACAGGAATTTCAGTTACATATTTTAATTTTTCGCTTTCTTTTAATTGTTTACCAGTAATATTGAAATAAATAATTTGCTTTTGAGGAGCAGTACCAACTAATACATTTGCAATAAGCGTATGATGCCCTCTGTTGTTGGTGAGCGTACCAGTTAAAACACCATTTGAAATTTTTACTTTACTTAAAATCTTTTGCAAATCATTAATGCTTACAATTGTTGCGCCTGTTAATTTTAATTGAACAGTGTCGCCAATATTTTTTTCAATTTTAATTGGTTCATGCTGTTGCACTATAGCTGTTGCTTCAACAATAACATCATTGTTAGCTTCATTCAATTGCAAATACAGTAGGCTTTGCCCATAGCCGGGTAATAATTTCCATGTGACTGATTTTCCATTAACCAACACCTTTTTTATGCCCGAAATATTTAGTGGCAAATAAAAATGAATGGCTGCAGGTTTAGTAATACTAACCGAAGCGTTGATTGTGTTTTGCCCCGTAGAAAATTGAAAACTAAAATCGGGAGTACTGATAGATGCATTATTCCAGTTTTTTGGTAATTGTGGTGCAATAGTTACATTTTTATTTGGATAGTCTGGGCGATAACCAAATAATCCTTCTACCAAAGCCCTTGTAAACATGCTTGAACAATCATTAAAATCTGTACCTCCTTTTTTTGCGCCAAGGTCTCCAGGTACATTTCCATTAAAGGCACCTTCATAAAAAGTTCCTTTCATAATGTCCCATCCATCATCACCCATACCTGATAAAAAATAAGCCAATGCCAAATGATAATTATCACCGGAATACAACTCTCTTACCGAAAATACCGCAGGTACCCAATTGGAAGTCCAAACCATTCTGCCGCCTGCCGGCATCTTATCATTTTGTAAAACAGATTTTGTATAATACAAAGAACCAACAGCCTGTTCATCGTTCACCAATTTTGAATCTATTGGTAAAAATATACTGTAAAGCCATGGGTTTTCATGCAAACGTTCATGACCACCTTGCTCCCGGTAAGCACCAGAAAAACCTTTTTTTGCCATCCACAATTTTGAGAAAAAACCTTTTTTTATTTGTTCCATTTTTTTGCGGTGATAATCTGCTGATGCCGTATCGCCCTTACGCATAGCCATTTCTGCTGCTGCCGTATGCCCATTGTATGCATAGGAAGTTTCTTCAGCAGTGCCACCTCCATTGTACCACTGGCTGTCTGTAGGCCAACTGTTAATATAACTTTCATACACCCCATCCCCATCGGGGTCAAAACAATCTTCCTGCCATTTTAAATGAAGTTCCAATGCAGGCCTTAACATATTCTCCAACTCAATATCGCCACTGCTTCTCCATTCAGTAATTATCTGGTCGAAAAACTGCGATTGAAAATTATACTTCCACTGGTCTTTATCAATATGCCCGGCACCAAAAAAACGGGAAGTACTGTCTTGTAAAGTTCCCATCAAAGCAGTATCAGCTTTTGCAAAACGCTTTGAAGTATTTTTATTTTGAGAAACAATATAATATTGTGCTTCTTTCTTTACCCTATCGTGCCAGCCATACATTGTACCTCCATAAATGGTGCGCCAGCCGGGAAATGGGATATTCCAAAGCATGGCACCATGTACAAAAACAGGATCGTACCAAACCCCATCAATTACTGCAACAGATGCAGATGCCAAAGCATTTAATTTTTCATCAGGCGTTTTTACAATAATCCTGTTACTCAATGTTTCAATACGTTTCATTCCCATGCTCCAGGCAGCAACTGGAGTTAAAAACTGGATGTTTTTATTTTCATCCTCCACGGGCTTAATATACCAGTAAATTTCTTTTTCAGTTGTGTTCAAATCAATAGCACCAGTAATAACCGGCAATAAAGGATTAGCTGATGAATTGCCATTGGCTGAATGTAACATCTCTTCCGCATCAGCAATTTTTATTTTTGAATCAGCGGAACACATTCCTTCAATACTGATAGCTTTTGCCGATTTATTACTGGTATCAATCAACGGGGCAACTATAAACTTTTCGCCCTTTATTTGTATTGAATTGTTTTTGCAGGCTGCTGGTTGAAAACCTTCCTTCATTATTTCAGGATTGCTGATAATATCCATACTCCAGGAAAGCGAACCCTCATTTTTATGGACAGCGCCACCGTACATCCAAATTAATTTATCACCGGGCTGTTCATTTTCAATTTGTGCCCTTATGCACATTCCTACTGTGCCGGCAGCAGGAATAACAGACAGTTTTATTATCATAAAATGTAAGGACGAATCCGTTATTGTCCACTCCATCATATTTCCCCAATAAGCAGTTTTTATACTGTTGCAATCTGTCAACCACTTTAATTGATTATTGTGTACAATGCCTAATATAAAAGAACCGTAAATGAAAGGAGTTTGCACAAAGCGTATCAATGGCTTATCACCTGTAAGAATAAACGCATCGGTATTGTTGCAATACAATGGGCGGTTGTTATAGTTAGTGCCATTAATACCAACAATCATATTTCCTTCAACATTATACCTAGTGGCTGTTTGGGCAACAGCAATAAATGGCAGGCATACAATCAGGCATACATAAAATAACTGCTTTATATTTCTATTGATATTTATCATTCTATTCATTTTCATTTATAATTCTCACAGGACCCATCAATCCTGATGGAACCAATGGAGATTTTTTTGTAAAATAATTCCATGTCGTAAAACAATACCTGCCTTTTGAAGGACGGGGTTTGTTGTTTAAAAACCAATCGGGAAATTCTTTTAAAAATTGCCCTCCCCATATATGCCCCGGCAACCATTGCATATCTGGTGGCTCCTGTTCATCACCAATAAGCCTGTTGGCCCAAACATTGGTTACTTCAATTATCAACAGGTTATTTTTATTTTTCAGCAAACCTACAGGAATACTTACACGCCAGGGTGCAGTCCACACAATGCCTAATTCCTTATTATTTATTTTTACTTTGGCAATATGATTTACAGTGCCTAAATCCAGATATAAATTTTTCTTTGATAATTGACCACTACTAATATCAAATGTTGTACTATACAAAGCAGTGCCGCTATAATATTTTATTCCGCTGTTTGCATTAATTGTCCAGTCCTGCAAAGTTTTAAAATCAACGGGCTTTGCAGGGCCGCCCCATACGCTGTCAAACTTTAACTTCCATGGAGTATTAATTTGCAACACTTCTTCATTGGTTATAATTTTTATTTTTAAAGTTGATGAAGATGCCTCCATTTTTTTTCTAAAAACTATAAAACAACTTTCAGCATCATCAAAATTCAAATTGATGGTAGTATGCTTTCCATCGTTTGTAAATTGTACAATAGATTTCATTTCACCTGTAACAGGGTTCCATTGTTCTGGTTGCATTCCATTTACTTTAAAACTGCATAGTGCTGTTCCTTTATTGTGAGAGTTATTTGCTACAAAATAAATATCCGTTACATCTTGTTGCCGGTGGATATAATTGAGCCTGATATTTTCATTTTCTGTAACGGTTTTAAAATCATTTAAACTATCCATCACAATTGATCCCCATTGCAGCAAGGCCTGGCACCGTTGCCAATACTGTATCATAGCACTGCTTTGTTTCCACCAGGTTTGTGTACGGTCAAAGTGTGTGCCCCACTGCCCCATAACCGCACCGGGTTTGTATTTATCATCCCAGTTTTGCTGCACAAACCGATGTAATAAAAGCCTGTTTACACCTATACAAAAAGCAGCATCACCGTAAGTCTTTAACCAATGCGGTGTTTCATTCCAGCGGCTACTATCTGGCAAACCGGTAAAGGCTTCTGCTTCTACAATATTTTGCCCCGACTTTCTTAAAGCAGCGACAGTTAATTTTAAAAAGGGATTGTGAATACTGTCGCTTGTCCAGAATTCTGTCATTACATTATCAATCAGCGGCAACACATCATCCTGCCGCCACGGCCCTCCATAGGGTTCGCAGGCAAATTTTAAATTGGCTTCATGTAATTTTTTTGAAATGGTTTTAAAATAAATATCACGGTATAAATCTTTAACCGTTTCATCAAAATCGTTTTTAAATTTTGTAGTGTCTTGCTGGCTGTTAATTACACGACCTGCAAATGCAGGCAGAAAATTTGTTAAATCATAACCTCTTCTGGAAGAAAATTCCTGTAGCATTTTTGGTGTCCAGGTGGGAGCACCAGCTTCATAGCTATCAAACAATACATGAGTAAAGCCGGTGCCAATTAAATCACCAATATGATTTTTTATTTCGGTGATAACATGATTCATGTGAAAACTCACTGCCGCTTCATTCATCTTATCACATTCTAATCCGGTAGCTTTCCATTGTGCAGGTTGAATGATGGTTCCCATGGTGGTATAACCAAAACGGTAAACAATCCATTTGCCAGGTGGCACATTCCAGTTTAATTTTCCATCAGGCTGCATCTTATCAGACAGGTTGATAATATTTTCTTTTGCAACAATCCCATCAGCAGCCAATGCAAGCACTACAATATCTTTATAATAAGTTTTTCTTGCTTCGGTAATTGGGTTCTCCACTAAGCCGGTTTCAGGATTAAATACCGGCCATACCAGTATCGCCCTGAGGTCAACGGTTGGTCGTTTTGCATAAATATTATTTTGTCCGCCAATAACCGTATTCGTTACAGACCAGCATAGTTCCTGCATAGAATGTTCGGGTGTAATCCACACACCACCGCTGCTTTCATAGCCGGGGCAATTGTGCATCCCAAAATCCATTCCCAGCCTTTTTGATTCCATTGCGGCATGGCGTACCATTTTCCACCAGGGATCAGTCCATGCAATGATTTCAGGGTTTGGGCTTTTAAAAATTTCCCGGTTCCATGGCGTGGTAATATCGGCCAGGCTGTACATGGTAGTTTTATTAAAGCCTTGTTTTTTTAATGCTTCCAGATCTTTGGTTATTCCTTCTTTCGAAATGTTAGAACCCATCCACATCCACAACACACCTGGTTTTGCAGATTCAGGAGGGTTATTAAAAAGATAAGCAGGGTCAGTGCTGTTTTCCTCAACTGCATGCACAGGTTTATTTACTGTCTGCGAAAAAATAATCGTAACAGTAAGTGCTTGTAAAAAAATAATGCTTATTAACCAATTAAATTTCATTCATCAAATTTTAATTTATGTTTAATTTAGTTCACAAGAATTTTTTTGAAACAAATTGACGGTAACAAAAAAAATTATCCTTTAAACCTCCTCATTATTTGGCCTTTGTTATTTGTTTGCAATGAAAGTATTTTACCTGCCAGTAATTGTTCTTGCTTTTGTTTATTTGAGAACGCCAATTTTGAGGTAGTAATAAAAAGTGTTGACAAATCATCTCCCCCAAAACAACAACTTGTTGGGTGTGTAACGGGCAACACAATAGTTTTTATTTTTTTACCATTGCTATCAAACTTTATAATG
>JANYFT010000230.1 GCA_025359625.1 Ferruginibacter sp. | reverse complement strand
GCTGTTCTTCACAAAAAGACTTTTGGCTAAGTCCGCTTCGCTGCCATTTTTCGATTAATGAAAACATGGTATTCCGATGTTCGGCAGATGCAGCCATAATATCTTTGGTTAAGTACACAAAAATATTAATAAAGCCAGATGCTTACAAGATGGAGTTGGTCGATGGCTTACGGCGCAAGCACCTCTTCAAACTTGTAAACTCTTCTGTCCCGGCGGGTTTTTCGCAGCACAAGGTTTAAATAATAAAATCATTATTAGCGAAACCCGGGAGCAAATAAATTAAGCCTCTTTTCTGCGTCGGGGTTTTCGCAGTGAAGTGTTTTATTTGTTGGGTTTAGGCGAAAACCCCGCCAGGACAAATTGTAATGTTGTGCGTTCGGGCTTCTAACCCTTATAAGGAATCTGTTCCTTGTCACACCAATAAAACAATTGAAGTTTTACCGCTACTGATGTTGTGCGTTGGTGCTTCTTCAATTGCATGATATTTTATTGAGAAATTCTCTACAAATTTTTAAGTCTTTTCCAATGTATGAAATATGATTGTCCGGGCGCAATAGAATATAAAAATTTTTGTCGTGTCCAAATAAAGATGCCGGGATTTCTTTAAAAGATTTTGCAACTATTTTAAGTTTTATATTGTTGAGTTGATTGCTGTTATTTTTATCATCATTACCAAAAAATAAAATTTTAAAAGTCGGCTCTGTTAAGTACTCTAAAATTTGTGTACCGTCAGAAAAAATAAAATACGGCATTCTTACCCCTGCCTTAACCTTTCCAATAAAACTATCAATAGTTAAATAACTGTTTGCATAAGAAATTCCGGTCTGAGATATTAATGGAAAAATCCTCTTTTTTACTGTTATACTTTTTGTGACCAAACCAATTATAGTTGGGAAAAAATTTAGGCGAATGAAATTCCAAAATACATTTGTACCTGCCATAATATCAAACATTCTGTCTGTTGTTTGCAACAAATGTTTTGCATTTTCACTCCTTTCAGAGTTGTAAGTTTTTAAAACATTGGTATTGACATTGCCATTTATTGCATAAGCAATTTTCCATGCCAAATTATAAGCATCCTGAATGCCTGTATTCATACCTTGTCCACCCGCAGGTGTATGAATATGTGCTGCATCGCCGGTAATGTAACATTTTCCATTTTCAAAAGAATTGGCTTTTCGGCTATGCACTTTGTATTGAGAAAACCATTGGAGTTCTTCAAAATCAATTGGAACAAGTATTTGCTCTTTTATTGTGTTTTCAATCTCCTCAAATTTAATTTGCTCATTTACTTCTTTAGCTTCTGACAAAATGCCAACAATGCGGTAATGACCTTTGCCTTCCATTGGAAAAAAAAGAACAAACCCTTTTTTTATCATGAACATGAATAGTTCATTTTTATTGATGATTTCGCTTTTTAATTTTACATCAGCTACATAAAATATTTTAGCAACTGTGTCGCCTTCAAACGATAAACCCATTTGATGTCTTATCAGACTGCTTGCACCGTCACATCCAACCAAGTATTGCGCTTCAATTTTTTGCTCTTGTCCAATACTATTTTTATAATAAACTGTTACTCCATTTTTATTTGTTTCAAAATGAGTGAATTCAGATTTCCATTGAATGAGTTTTTCATTCGCTGAAAGAAAGTCAACCAAAAGTTTTTCTGTTTTGCTTTGCTCTAAGGAAAGTGCATAAGGGAATCGGCTTAATCCCTCGCCCAAGCCGGAAAGATTTAAGAATGCCTTTTGTTTTCCTTTATAAAATAAATTCATGGCAGTAGTAATTTGTCCTTCCTTTACCGCCTTATCAGCTATACCTAATTCCTGAAAAATTTCAAGTGTCCTTGCCTGAACAACCACCGCTTTTGAAAGATGCGTAGTTTTTTCGTTTTTTTCAATTATAATGAAATCAATATTGTAGCGTAGCAACTGTGCAGCCATACTCAAACCGGTTGGTCCTGCACCTACAATAATAACTTGAGTTTGTTTGTCCATGAATGTATGTTATTAATGAAGGTCTCCAATAGCATGACGCACAATACGTAAATGTATGATATAAGGCACTATAACATGCCGGTTCCCTAAAATATTAGTGTTACTAATCAACTTAGTGTTATACATTTTGTATTGTCATTAGTACAATACGTTTTATTAATCTATATCTCTTTATTCCCCTATTGGCGTAAGCACCTCTTCAAATTACTTGTAAACTCTTCTGTCTCGGCGGGGTTTTGCAGCAAAAGGTTTAAATAATAAAATCATTATTAGCCAAACCCCGACGTTGAAGGGTTTTTAATTAAAGTGACCACACATGTTAAAGTGTTGGGGAAAATAAATTAAAGTTCCTATCTGCGTCGGGGTTTCGCAGTGAAGTGTTTTATTTGTGGGGTTTAAGGCGAAACCCCGCTGGGACACAAAAATGTTAAAATTATTGGTTCATTTCGCCAATCTTTAAATTACATCATTTCTTTTTTAGCTTTTCTCCAAAAAAATATAGCAAATAAAGTTGTTACAATAGGAAGCATTAATCCATACTCATCAATCCAAAAGGATGTTTTATCTGTTGTAATTGTTAGGGGCGTAAAAATCTTTTGGATATAAATATTATGAACAGAATGAAAAAGAGCTGCTGGCCATAAACTATTAGAACTAAAAGTATAATAAGTTAGAATTACTGACATTCCTACAATCATAATGGTAAAGGAAATAATTTGGAAAATTGTATTTCCACCTCCATAATATATAATGATTGGCCAATGCCAGGCTGACCAAATCAATCCACTCACAATGGAAACACCTCCAAAAGGGAGTACTTTTTTTAGTTCAAAAATAAAAAATCCCCGCCAACCAATTTCTTCTCCGAGTGTAGAGCCGATGTTTTTTACCACTCCCACAGTTGCAAGTAAAAAGAGCATTATGACTATAACTAAAGGTGTATTTGCTTGTGTAATTCCCAATTCTTTCGACCAATCAAGGATAGTGCTTTCTTTTGGCATGCCTCCAAAACCAAGCACCCAAATTAAAGCATATGCTATTGAAATATAAAAGATGGGTGTCAGATAGGATAAACGAATATATTTCCGATTTTTCAAAGTCCAGGGAAGTTCTTTAATGTCTCTGCCTCTAATTCTTAAAGTAATTATTGCTGCTAAAAAAGGGCATAACATTAGTGAACCAACATAGATACTTGATGGGTTTAATTTTAATATGGGATAATAGCAAATTGAACTGAGTAAAATTAAAAGTGTTAAAAATAAAAATATTGTTTTCCAGACTTCACGATTACTGAGAGATTTTCTTGTCATGTTAGTTTTTATAATTCTTGATTTTTAATTTTAGCCAATGCGGTATTCTATAGTTGGTTTATAAGGTTTTGATCTTGGCTTGCCACCAACGTTCCGGCTTTGCGAAGATTTGGAATTTGAAAAACGTCTGACCAGCGATAACGATAATTTGGAACGTGATTATGAAATTAGTAAAAGTTTCTTAGGACGAATCAGGCCCAAACCAAAGCTGATAGCGCAATGAAGCTGAAGTTATAACGTTCTGCCAAACTTTTGCAAAACCGATGTAGGCAGCAGGCTTGTTTTCACTGTTACAGAAATTGTTGTAAATGTTTTTTAAAGTAGTCAGCATTACCGGCAGCACTTTTCATTGCGTTGATTTTAAAATTACCTCCTTGCTCCAAATAGTAGAATTTAAGGCCAGACTCAATTGGATCTGGAAGTATTTCTGCATAGTTAATGGAACCTTTACCTAACTCGGTATAATCCCTGGTAACTTTGTCCATATCTTTAATGTGCCACATCACGTACCGTCCCGGTTGTTTCGCTATTAATTCTTTAGGGCTAAGTTTAGAAGAATGCATCACCCAATACATGTCCATTTGAAGTTTAACCAGTGAAGCGTCTGTTTCATTTAATATAATGTCATAACCATTTTCACCATCGTGATCGGTGAATTCAAAGTCATGATTGTGATAGGCAAATCCAAGCCCTGCTTTGGAAACTTGCTCTCCTATCATATTGAGTTTAGTCGACATCAACTTGAAATTATCAATAGTCCTTTGTTCTGGAGCTATCCATGGCCAGGTGATGTATTTCATGTTCAATGTGAGTGCCCCTTTTATACATTGATCCACAAAACGGTTTAAATCATCATTAGGTTTGTTGAGGTATGAAGAAAAGCCATAATGACCGCTAGAGGCGGTAATTTGTAAATCTTCCAGTATTTTTTTGAATTCCGATGCTTTATAGCCGTAATAGGTACCTTTTTCACTATCGAAACCAAATGTTTCAAAATCCTCATAGCCCAGGGCTTTTAGTGCTTTTAAGGTAACGATGGTTTCTTTGATCATGTCTTCATTAATAGAATAAAGTTGCAAACCCATCTTATATTTGGATTTAGCAAACATTGAAAAAGAAGATAATGGCAACGATGCTGTTGCCCCTAGTATTGCTGTTTTCTCTAAAAAGCTTCTGCGATTCATATATTTTAAATTAAAGGTGATAAATGTTTTTCTGTTTGAAAATAACGACATTGACAAAATATGGTATTTCTATCAAAAAATATCTTGTTCCACACACAAGGTTTTAAGCTTGCTGTCAACACGCAAATATATGATATAAGGCGCTGTAACATGCCCACGTTAAAGGGTGATTTAATTAAAGTGACCACATGTAAAAGTGTGGGGAGCAAATAAATTAAAGTTTTTTTCTGCGTAGGGGTTTTCGCAGTGAAGTGTTTTATTTGTGGGGTTTAAGGCGAAAACCCCGCTGGGACACAAGCTTCTTTACACTTACCTGATCCCGCTTTTAGCCGTACCTTTTGCCTGAACGTTCAGCACCATATCTTTTGAATACAGCACGTTCAGGTAGTTTGCATACCCTGTCTGTACAGTGTATGCGGTAGACCTACTACCATCTTTTATACAACATTGAAAAAAAAGAACTATCCATTCTTTTCATCGTGACACACCCAACCACGGAAGAATAGTGGGATTTAAATGTTCAATAATTTATGTATAATAAAACTGCCAACTACTCATATATTTTATATCAAAATTTTCTTTGCTTTCAAAATGTAATTTATTGTCATTAGAATTTGAAAGCTTTAAGTCAAGATATTTGTCTCCCAATTTATAGTACTCCTTTTTCATTTCTTTATAAATAGGTAAATCTTTGTTATGCTCAATCTGATTATTTGAATATAACCAAACGGTCTACCATTTATCTCCGCTATGTACCTGCCAAACGTTGCCTGTTTCATAGAATGTAAAAATTGTCTCATTATTTTGCCTGGTATATACTTAATAATAAAGGTCTTTTGTAATTGCTCTATACTAATTTAATCAGTAGTTTGTGTCACACCGTATGACGCACATCGTTTGTATTTATAAATAGCACGTAACCTTCCATTTTGTAACGTGAGGATATCACACATAGCCTTCTTCGTTTTTTGTATTGTTGTGTTGCGTAAAGCCAATTACCAATCCAAAGTAAAGGATTATTTATCTCATCCAAAACATTGAAAATTCAGCCTCATCAGGCACACCATTTTTATAAAAATAACATTGCCCATTTTTTCTACCCGCTATTGCTGATGCTTCTCCTATTTCCTTCATTTGGTAAAAACCTTTCCTTGTTTTATCCAGTTATATCGCTTGGGTTCCATTGCTGGTTAAACAACCTTATTTGAAGGCTAACATCGCCACTTGTTGTTAAATATTAACCATTCACAAAATCCCTTGCAAAAAACTTGCATACTTAATTATCGGTTTGTAGCTTTCCTATCCCAAACAATTCACCCCAAAAAAAACAATTATGCCTGCCGATAATATTACAGCTATGCTGGCCACGCTTACAGGCCAGTTACACACCAATAACCGCGATGAAGAGCTGGCTCTTAAAAGTTTGCAAACCAATATTGCCACCGCTCTTCTTAGCCAGAACCCTGTAGGCATCAGCAGCCAGCAGTTTTTATTTACAACAAGTGACCTTTTTGCAGCTACTGACACGGGAGGCCAGCTTGAAAAAATTAAAAAAATTGTAGCGGATGTTCAGGGTGCAGCCAAAGATGATAACCAGGCCCTGATGCAGGTGTTTGAACGGACGGTTCCTATTCGCACAACACAAATAGTAGGCAGTGTTGGTTCTGCCACAGCAGGTAGCCGTGTTACCAGTTTTGGGCCATTTATTGACCGCATTACCGGCATAAGCAAATGGTTTGATTTTATAAAAGTAAAAGAGTTAATCCCCCTGTATGTGCAGGGGCAGGCAGAACCAACAATACTTTTTAATGCTGAGTTTTCGGTGCAGCGAATTAAAATTTTTCCCATACACAAACCTGAACTTACCCGAAGCTTTGCCATTATGCCCGATACCGTGTGGATACTGGCCAGCTTGTTTGACCCTGCGGCACCTGCTGGTTTTTATGCAGGCCTTCGTGTTAAGGGTGGTACCATTACCCTAAATGATGACCCCCAGTTTATTGGTGATAAACTTACCATCAGCGCAACCACTACTGCTACGTGTAGTTTAGATCTTGATCAAAACAATACATTTGTTAGCGACCCCACATCGCCTTATGGCATTGATGCCCGTAACGCCATCTTTAAATTACCGGAGAATTTTCTTTTTACCTTTCAGAATACCAGCAAAAACATTTTGGAGGTTGGCACAAGCAACTGGCAGATTTATGGCCACACCAATCAATTTAAATATGGTGCAAACCAGGCCTGTATTTACAACCCGCTGATAGCCCGCCTGGCGATACCAATGGTGGCTGAAGACCCTATATTTGAAGTAAGCGATTGCCAGTCTAAATTTTGCACTTTTAATGGCAAGGCAACTATTGACCAATGCTGGTGGGGCATACCTGTGGCAAATATAAACATTGCAACACCTCCTGAAGCCGATGGCAATGGTGGATTGATTGCCCTTTGCGGGCCAGGGCTTTTTGCTGACTGGACTGGTTTGCAAAATAACCGGCTTACCATGCTTAACCCTATCATCATTGGTGAGCCAGGCCGAATTTCAGTTACTGATTTAAAAGGCAATTCAAGCGGGGCAGTGCAGCATTTTAATTTGTGGCAAGATGAATTGAATCCCTTTGGCAGTGCCATGCAAATAAGCTTTGGCAGCGTCATGACTTTTATTTTTAACACCCTTGCCAAAGGCGATGAAGTAATTGCCTGCACCTGCAATACCGATATACAAACTGACCGCCCTGTAAAAGTGGATGGACATGCAGTATCTGTAAAATCTTCCAATAGTGCACTGCAACTGGCACTAAGTAAATTTAAAAAGCAATTTACCCTGGTGGATGAAAACATGCTTTGGGATAATAAATTACCTGCCGAAAAAATCCCCAAAATAAGGCCTTATGCACTTGCTATGCACAACGCTTTGTTTACCGTGACACCGCCGAACGGCGTAGTAATATTTGCGCAGATAAATGATGATTTTACTGCATTAAAAGCAGGCAAAATGTTTTTGTCTTTTGGGCTGTTTAGTTACCTGCCCACCCTACCCGATCCTTATGCTGCCAACCTTGGGGTACTGGAGAGCCAGTTCACTACAAGGCAGATGGATGTTACCGGTGCATTTATAAAAGGCAAACGGGATAGCAAGGTTTCAGCATGGCTTATTGGCCTTGTGCAGTGGGAGCAGCAGGATGGAAATGACAAGGCTGGCGTGAGTTTTCACTTTGCACCATTAGCAACTCCTTTAATAATTGAAAAAGACAACACAAGTGTTATTACTGCACCAGGTAATATTGAAAGCAACAGGCCCTTTCTGCCCGCATTTCAGTCTACTGTCAACACAGCTACTGAAAATAGAAGCTTTGGTTTTAACGATAATTCCGCTACATTTAATGCCACCAGGGGTTCGTGGGAAAGTTTACGTATGGATGATTTTGCCTTGCTGGATGTAAGCAGCAAAGCCAACCAGATGGGAATAGCTTTTTCCTTTTCCAACAATTTACTTCAAAAAGCAGCTGCCCAAAAATATCAGATCGACATAACAGACCAAACCCAGGTGGTTGTTTTCCCAATACAGATCCGGGGACTGGATGTAGTTGCTCCAGGCAAAAATGCCCAGGCATTTACGGTGCCGCAAATTAGCTGGGAACCTGTGTTGAATACCACGGCACCGCAATGTATGCCCGGTGCAATGATACCTGATCCCTCAAATCCTGATAATAGTATTGCTGCAAGTGCCCCATTTGATCCACCCATTGGCTGGAATTATTACCAGACCGATGGCTTACCCACCCGAATTGGCAACCTGAGCAAAAAGCAGGTTGCATTGTCTCCCATTCCCATGGCAAAATACCTTGTAAATGCTTACCGCAACAAGGAAGATGGTAAAACGTATGCCATGTTCAACCTGCCGTTTGGCATGTTGGCCATTAGCTTTTTAAACAGTAGCAAAGGCGATAAGGAAAAAGAAAATATTGCCGACATCATGCCCGTGTTTGATGATTATATAATTGGCGGGCTGCAATTGGAATTAACCGGTGGCATAAGTGTAAATTCAGGTGATGGGCGCCTCTTTGAAGGGTTTACATTTCAATTGCACAACATCAATGATGTGGCCGGAGTTGGCGCACAATACAGCACCCTTGCCCATAGCCCGGATATTATTTTCAGCGGTGAGTTTTCTCAAAGTTTAAATATGCCACCCGGCCGGCCGGCTGTTCCGCTGGAACGTATTGATATTAGTGGTTATGGCGCCAGCAGTTTTAGCAACTGGGAAAACAAGGATGCGCTATTTGCACAAACCAGCCAGGCTTTTTTTAATGTGGCAGTTGGCCGCACCAGTCGTGAAGTGATACAGGTAAAGAGCATGGTGTACCCCTGGGGTATTCGGGTAGTGCGAACTATTACACTCTTTAGAATGGGCAATGGTTATGTAGCCAGGGTAGATAGTGGCTGGCAGGCGCAGAGTGATGGACTGTTTGATTTCCGGTACCCGGTAACCGATCATCTTACCCAAAAAAAAGTAACCAATCTTCATCCAAACCCATTCAATTTTCACCCCGGTATTATAAAAGGGTTGCACAACATCCGCAATATTCGGGAGATAACGAAGGCATATTCTGCCAACACTACACTGGTGTATTTATGGAAAGAAGGTGCAGGAGGTTTCCCCGAAGCAGATGAACCACTAAAAACAAAGTTCGCCATTTTACAAGGCATCAGTTTTGATTGTGATGTAGAAATTGACAATGTAATAGAAGGTGGCAATGGCAACCTTGTTTCCAGCAAAAATGTAACAGGTTATGTGCAACTGGCTCCCCCTGCCGCTCCAATTGATGCTACTGCATTTAAAGGCCTGATGGCTTATGAAAAAAATACCATCGGCGGCCCCATCAATTGCACCATAAAAATTGCGGGTACCAATCAACGCATGCGGCTCGACCGGTTTGATGTAAACACTTCTGTAGATGCTGGTGGTAATCCTGTATTTGCAGGGGCAGTACGTGGAGCAGTAGTGTTACCTAAAGATGGCAGTTGGACACTGGTGCAGCATAGCCGTGGCAGTGGCGACATAAACCCCATGCCCGATAAACTGAGTGTGCCATTAATTTGCGAAGGGTTGATCAACTTAAACGATAACAGTTTCCCCAACATAGCCAATTCACTACAACGCATTGCATTCCCCAACGACCTGCTGAAAGCCACAGATAACAGTACCATCAACTTTGGTTTTCTGCAAAATTTAAATACGCAGAAGGTACTTTTTTTAACCCCTGCTTTTAAAAACGGAATTGAGTCATTGATGAGTAAAACGCCCCCGTTGCTGGCAGATTCTTATCGCCTGATGAATACCAATGGCATATTTCCAAATGTGGGTAATGCAGAGAATGCTTTTGGTACCGCCATACAATTATTAAAAGGTATTGATGGTTTGGGCAATGCGGTTGAAGCTTTTTCTAAACCTGGTATTGCCGATAACCTAGGCAACCAGCTGTATGAAGTATTGGAATTGAAAGCCAAAGAAGAAGCAGGCAAATTGCTTGACCAGGGCTACAAACTGATGAAGGCTAAAGGCAATGAATTACTTGACAAAGCATTGAAATTTGATTTGCCAACCTTTGAATACCCGTTGGTAAACCTGGAAGATGTACTAAAAATTTATGTTGAATACAAGGCAAAAAGCAATCCTAAAAAAGCACCGAAAGATTATGTAGGCAAATTTGATTTTGATGTAGATTCTTTTGCCGGTGATTTGGCTGATACCTGGAAAGGCCGCATGAATAACCTTGCCATGGTAGTTGATCTGGGGCCTCTGAAAAGGCTCATGACCATTAAAGGAAATTTCAATTCTCAAAAAGGAAAAGAAACTGATTTTGGCAGCAAGCCGGATGGCGATGCAAGCGGATTAAATTTACCAACACCCGAAATTGAATTTAGTGATGCGGTAGATGCCATAATAAAAATATTGGAAATACTGGAAGCACTGAGCACCGGAAAATATGGAGATGCATTAAAGAAAGGCTTAAAAATTGCCATGAGCAATAGTGCCAATATTTGGGAGTATAAATTTGAAGCCACCAAGGAAATAGCCTTGGTGCGTTTTCCGCCGGAAGCAAATTTATACGAAGCCCCTACTACCCCATTAAAGCTGGAAGCCAGCATGAGCCTGGGTGTGTTCTTTAACGCAGCATTGAAAGTAACTACCGATCCCAAACAATTGTTGCCCACTGCAGGTGCCTTCTTTAAATTTCACGGAGGGTTACAGGTAATGTGTGTAAGCCTTGCTGCTGGCACTGTGTATGCTGTAGGTAGTGCTGATCTTACCGTACGTGCAGATACAAGTCCGCTGATTTCCCTAACTATGAAATTTGGTTTTGGTGCACAGATCACGGTTGGTTTGGCTGTGGTAGGAAACGTAAGCGTATTGTTTATGGTAGGTGTAGAAGTGTATGTAGACAGCTCCAGCAAAGTAATTGTAACCGCCTTTATGCTTTTCCGTGGGCATGCAGAACTATTGGCTGGCCTTGTTGCCATTACCATTACCATTGAGGCCCGGGGCAGCATTGAAAAACCCGGCGATGGAGCACCATGTACTTGCAAGGCACAGGTAACTTTTGCCATTGATATCAGCATTTTCTTAGTAATTAATTTAAACTTTAGCGAAAGCTGGGAAGAGTCAAGACAAATAGCATAGGCAATTGATAATGGATAATTTTAATTAACGGGCAATGACCAATAAACAAACATGCAGGGTTACATCTTTATTATTGACAAACATTTGCTTTTCAATTAAACATTGTTGTGTCACTCCCTTGTGCCGCATACCATTGTGGAACTTAAATCAACCATCCAACATAAACAATTAACCGTAAAGAATAATTTATCAACTATCAACAATTAACTATCAACCATTAATTATAAATCATGGCACTCGATAATTCACGTTTTACTTTACTGGCTTTTCCGCAAGGGGTAGATGTCGCAGGCAAACTATCTGTTAACCTTGTTTTCCTCCCAAGGAATATTAGCCCGTTAGATGATGTACAACTTGCGGGTGGTGGAACAGCTCCCCCATTTGCAGGTGTTCAGCCACAGTTCACCATTAAAGTAGTAAACAATCCAAACGAGTTTCCCGGTAAATTAACTGCGGCTCCCAATGAAGTTGTCAGGCCAATGGATGCACTGGTCTACAGTGCTCAAACGGCCGGCATTTATCAAAAATTAAAAGATGCCAAAAAGCCCGATGGCATTACACCAAAATATTTTGACATTGATGAAAGCAGAAGTGCAGACAGGCCAAGCGGACTTGCTCATACTGCCGGAGATGCTTTGCCCAAAAACATGGCAGTAAGAAAATACTTGCCGGTAAGCTACCGGCAAGCATTCAATTTCACTGCTCCACGCACTCCCAATGCCGTTACTGACGATAGTTACCATTGTGCAATAAGAGATGAAAAACCAGACCCAACATTTGTGCCTGGTGATGGTAAAGTAAGTTGGGGTAAAGTATATGCTAACCTGATGCGGCAACCAAAAATTGCCAAAGCAGCAGGGCTTATATACAGTACCACAGTACAACTTGATCCCGGCGACCTTGAACAGGGCGGCTGGATATATGCTGATATACTGGCTGGCGATTACAGTGCAGAACAAGCGGCTTCTGAGTTAGGAGCTGACCCTACATTCATAAAAAAATATGCAGCAAAAATACCTCCGCTAAAGGCCGGAGAGTCAAGGTCATTGTTTGCAGCCGTAATGTTTCCTGTAGTAAAAGCAGGTGCAAATCCTGATGGCATTTTTGATGAACTGTTTATTGAAGCAGCCCGGTATGCAGATGGCTTTGCCGGACTGGCGCATAGCTTTCAACCCAAAAGCCACAACCTGTTAATTGAAACTGCTGATGGCTTTCATCCACAAAAAGAAATGGGCATACGCCTTGGTTGGGATGATGAACAGTTACTTATATGGTACCTGCGCCAAATGGCCCAAGATGATAACCTGGGCGCCAAAAGGCTTGATGCGCCCTTGGGTGTAACAGGCTACAATATTGATGTACGCCAGTTTGGAGCAGCAGCCTGGGAAAGTCTTAACCAGGTAACAAGCAATGGCGACCTGATGCTGGAAGATATTGACATGGGCAATTATGCAGGTGAATTACCTTACCAGGTTTACCCAACAAAGCTTGCAGGCAATTACTGGCTGCCAATGTACTTTGCCAACTGGAACGACCAGTGCATGGTGCTGCCCGATAAAAGAGCCGCCGAAATTTACGCCAACAGCGGTGATAAAAATCTTCCTGCTAGTTTAAGTGATGCCTACCTGGCTCCTGCCTATACAACTAAACTCAGGTATAGCAATCAATATGAATTTCGTGTACGCATGTATGATATGAGCGGCGGAGGCCCGGGCTCTTTAGCAGAACCGGAAAAAGCAATACCGGGATTGGTAACCAAAACCCATTTTAAAAGGTATGTAGCGCCACATGCTTTGCTGCTAAGGCATGGCAATGATGAACTGAAACCCAACACCGATGATGCCAACTTTACCGTCAACAATTTCAAGATACAACGGCCCTTGCTTGGTTATCCGGCTGTGCTATACACCGGCCAATACAATGAGGCTGATGCCATTACCCGCCTGCAACAAAACCGTGACGACAACTTTGCCAAACAAGCGGCCAGTTTACCTGTTGATGGTTTTGGAATCCCTGACCTGGACGTGGTAAAAGTGAAAATAAAAGTAGAAGTGGAAACATTAAAGATGGACAATTTAGCCAGTGATGATGGCCGTGAACATTTCATTACTTTGTATACTACTTTCCGTCTTTTTGATAAGAACAATCCGGATGATTTATTGCAAATACCCATTAACTGGAAAGATATGCCGGTATTGAACCTGGGCGATACAACAGAACCCTTTGACAATGTGCCGGACAATGACATTATTGCCCAAACTTCTGGTACCATTTTGCTGCCATCTGCAAGGGATATACGCATCACCCTAAGGGCTTGTTGTGAAGGCACGGCCGATTACTGGGGTAATTTTAGTGATTCCAATCCTGCACTTGATGCCCGGCAGGGAAAAATAACGGTGTTGTCGCTTCGTAAAGAATCTGAAGTGGAAACAGGTTTGTTTACCGGTACGGAAGATCCGCAATTTATACAAGGCCTCTACCTGCAGCCAGATCCGCTACGCCCTAAATTAAATCCACTTTTCTTTAAAACATTAAATGGCAATACTGCCTTTGAATCTATACCCAATATTGTGCAGCGCCTTGCAAAGCAACTGGATGTAGAAGGCAAAGAACTTTCATTAACTGCCCCGTTGGGTGAAAGGATTGTTTTCTGGTGCAGCAATTTAGTTCGACATACCATGGCACCCGATAGCAGCAGCATTACCTTTAGCGGTTCCAACGAATTAAGCGGACATTGGCTTGTTGCCACCACCATTTTTATAAACCGGGATTGGACATGGGATAGCCTTTCGGGGTTAAGTTGTATACTCGACCGCAAGCGTAAACAAGGCCGGGAAGCCGGTGATATAGCAGACAAACCATGGCAAACGCTTGGCAGCCTTGATGTGCTGCGGATAGCAAGTTTCCAGTCCATACAAAATGGCAAGGATGGCAAAATACACCGGGAGTACACCAAAATTATTTTGATAGATGTGGTAGATGGTAAACCGCCAATCGGACAGTTGCCGGACACCAGCGAAGTAAAATACCGCATTACACCTCAATTTAAAAAAGACCAGAACCCTGCGGCAGATTTACCACACGAAACAACGGTACTTACATTGCCTGCCACCGTAAACCCTGCGCAGATGCCACAACTGACAGGTGCTGGAATTGCATTAAGCCCATACATGCGCAACAAACAATACAGTGCCACGGAAGCCCGCAAACGCTACCTGTGGCTGGAGTTTGACCGCAAACCCGATGATGATAATGATGATCTTTTTGCCAGGGTGCTGGCCTATGCACCAGATCAGCTAATCAGCAACAATGATCCTTCACTGCTGGAAGTACCGGAAGAAAGTAACCTCACATTGGATCCGGAATACATCAGGGTAATTATACCTGCCAGCGGACACGAACACGCTGGCTTGAATGCCATGCAGAAAATGGAAAAATCATTGGATAAAGACAGGCATTACTATGTGTTGCCCCTACCACCCGGCCTGCATCATGAAAGCCCCGAACTATTTGGCTTCTTTACGTATGAATTTCGTTTTGGCCACAGCGACCGTTTGTGGAGTACTGCCCATGGCCGCTTTGGGCGTGCATTACGTGTTGCCGGATTGCAACATCCTGCACCCAATATGTTACCAATGGTAAACAGGGATGAAATAAAAATATTGGTTTCAGCGCCATTTGCCAAAGCTCTTTTTAATGGTAAAAATGTAACCAGCAATCCGCCACGAACCAACATCTGGTGCCTGCTGTATGCACAGGTAAAACAAGCTGATGGATTAGATTACAGAAATATTTTACTGGATGAAAAAAGGCTGCTCAGCAAATCTCCTTCCCGGTTTAGAAAAATATTTGAAGAAAAAATGGTAATTGTTGCTAATGACCCGGTAAAAATTAGGGACTTACAAAATGAAATGGTGCAAAGTATTGCAGTAGATAACGAAGCTACCTGGCAGGCTTATGGTGGATGGGATAATAAGGAAGTAGCCGAACTGTTGTATCTGTATGGACTGCCCGGTGATTCACCGCTGAGTATATTGTGTGTGGAAGTGTTTGGGCAGATTACAAATATTGCTGAACACATCAACGATATTCACCAAAAGAAAGAAGAACTGATTGAAAGCATCGCCACCAATTACGACCAGTTTTTGGCAGCAGGCATGCAGGGAGAAACTTTCAAAAAACTTGATACGCAGTTTCCTGTTAAGCCTGACACTGATCCGCTGAATAAACAATTGGGTTTTCATCGGATCTTGCGTACTTCTCCACTTATAGAAGTTCCGTTTGTTTGTTGTACAGATTGTTAGTCTATAAATTTATCAGGTATTACTCAGTAAACCATTATTTAAATTTTGTGTATGAAATAATTATAAATCTTATCCTTCTACAAAATACATATCAATAAACCCTTTGTTCTTGGCTTCAATTTTACCACGATGAACACAGGTGAATTTATCTTTTACCAATTCGTAAGTACTGCCGCTTATATTTACTTTTCCAATCTCTCCGCTGCTTTCCATCCGGGAAGCAGTGTTAACCGTATCTCCCCAAATATCATAGGCGAATTTTTTAATCCCCACAATGCCGGCAACAACAGGGCCCGTGTGGATTCCAAGACGTAATTCGAAATAAGGTTGCCCTTTTTGTTGTCTTTCATTTTTGTTTTCTTCTATAAATTTTACCATGTCCAATCCTGCCCTTACTACATCAAAAGGATGTGTGTTGTTTACTACTGGTAATCCTCCGGCACACATATAAGAATCCCCAATAGTTTTTATTTTTTCAATCCCGTGCTTGGTAATTATATGGTCAAACTCGCTGTAACAGTAATTAATTTCAGCAACCAATTCTTCCGGTGTAAGTATTTCGCTTGCAAGGGTAAAATTTTTGAAGTCTGTAAACAATACACTTACTAAATCCAAACTTTTTGTTTTTGCTGCACCGGTTGCTTTTAATTCTTCGGCAGTCTCTGCGGGTAAAATGTTCAACAGTAATTCATCGCTTCTCTTTTTCTCTTTACTGATGCGGTTACGCTGCGCAAAAAACACTACAGCAAATAATAGCACAATAGCGAACCCCCCAATAAAACTATTGCGTACCAGTTTTTGCCGTTTCATTTCCTGCTGTTGTATTTCCCTATCCTTATTCAATAAACTTATTTGCGATTCCTTCTTCTCCAGGTCGAAAGTAAATTGAAGGGTACCCAATTTTTTATCAGTATTGATATTATAGATGGTATCCTTTATTGCCAGTAAAAGATCCTGGTACTTAAATGCATTGTTATAATCAGATTGCTCTGCATATGCAGTTGACAAACCCTGGTAGGCATCTTTTATTTCGGTAACTGCATTTAAAGGTTTCCCTATCTCAATCGCTTGCCTGTAGGCAGCAATAGAGGAGGCAATATCTCCTTTTGCAGCATAGGCCTGGCCTAAACCCACAATGGATTGTGTCATATCCAGGCGGGTGTCCAGTTTTTTAGAAATTTCAAAAGCTTCAATATGTGTTTTAATGGCCTTTTCAAATTCTTTTTGCCTGGTATAAACCCGGCCTATATAATTCAGGGAATATGGTAAATCTTCTGTGCCTTCGTATGCCTTTACAGATTGGTTCAGATAAACCAGTGCTGTGGCATCATCTCCCATTTTGTAATACGTTTCTCCCAAATTGGCTGTTGATGTTCCAATAGAATAGGTGTCATTTATTGCAAGGCTTAATTTATAGGATCGCAGAAAATATTCAAGAGCCTTTTGATAAGTTGCTGGTTTGTTCAAATACACCGCTCCAATATTAGTCAAAGAAGTAAGTATCCGTAAAGTATCACCAATATCTTCAGACATTTTAAGTGATTGTAAATGCAGTTCCAGTGATTTGGCTTCATCTCCCTGGTTAAAGTAAACTGCTCCCTGGTTACTAAGCATATTAGCTTCCCCGGTTTTATCTCCAATTAATTTAAAAACATCTAATGCCAGTTGCCAGGTTTTTACGGCATCAATATATTTCCCCTGCAGGTAATAACCTTTACCCATGTATTTTAATGCAAGTGCTATACCGCTTTTGTATTTTATTTGTTCCGCCAGTTTTTTGGAAGATAGCGCAATAGTAACAGAGGTATCCGGATTGTCGTTAAAAAAACTCTTGCTTAATTCATTCAATAAATTCACTCTAACTGTATCTGTGATTTTTGCCGAAAGTAATTTTTTTAAACTATCTGCCACACTCAATTGAGCATTTGCCTGGAGGCAAATTAAAAATAAAAAATTGACTATAATAAACCGGTAGGTATTATTGATCATTCGGTTGATAGTTAAGAGATAGTAAAACTAACAAAATGAAGCCTAACAAGTGCACATTTTTATTTGTAAAAAATCTGGTTTTAAAAGTCACTCTTTTGGTAAATGAAAATGTATGTATCCCGGTAAAATGCAAATGAATTGCAGCGCATCATTAACTTTTCTATTCATAACCCAAATGCCTATGCGCTATATAGAGATAACCCGATATTTTATCAATATTACTTACTCTGCCTTATAATATCATCTCCGTCTGCTTGCTGTTTTAATAAATTGAAAAAGCAATTTGAAAACAATAAAAAAGAGATTGTAAAAACAACCTCCTTTTTAAAATGTATAAATGAATTTAGTTAATAGGTTTTCACCACCTTGACCACTTTTCGCTGGCCAGCCTGGTTAACTTCAACAAGGTATATTCCGCTTCTCCATTTTTCAGCCTTAATTTTTACACTGCCGTTAGGAGCTGTTTTTTGTATCGATAATATCCTGCCGTCAACATCAAATATCCTGATAACAACCGGGCTAATATTGTCACCGGAGCTTACAGTTAGGTTAAAGAAACTGGTAGCAGGGTTAGGGTTAACGGATACGGTAAACTCACTAATACCTAATTTAGCTTCAAGTGAATTTGTGTTTGTTAGACTGGATTCCATTGTCCTTGAAAGTGGGTTGCTGGTGCCTGTTCTAAGACAGAAGGCATCCATCTTCAATATATTGCAGGTGGTAGAAGTTTGTACCCTCGCCTTTGCCGTACCCGCTGGTGCCGTTGCCGTAATGGTGTAATATGCCAGTTGTCCAAAATTTATATCCACATCCTGTGTTACAGCTACATCTGTTTGGCCCAATACGGTGCCCGATGCGTTACGGAATATCAGGCTCAACTTAGGGCTACAGGATAATCCGGCAGTATGTGCGCCTGCAAATCCACTTAAGGTTAATGTAGTACCTGCTGCCACAGTCACATCCTGGTACACAATAGAGTTTTTGCTGCTGGAACTATTAAACCCATTTTTACTTCCGCAGGCAATATATCCTGTGCCGGCTATAACCGAGCCGCCGCTGGCACTCCAGCCTGTTGTTCCACTTTCAAAACTACCATTGGTTAACAAGTTGCCTGGTGCATTGATACAACCACAGCCTGATAATAAGCCAAAATCATAAGAGTTATTTGTATTGGTATTTGTATTGTTTCCATCCGGCTCAGTCCCAATGAATAATGTAATCGCCTGGCCTCTTATCTCATTACCAACCAGTGTTGAACCGTTGTCATCAAGATTGGTATTATTGTCAGGATCGGCTGCATTTATACTGCTGCTTATATAACCAGCCGGCATAACAGCGCCCACAATATAGTTGCCAGGCGCAAGACTGGTAAATGTATAATAGCCATTGGCATCTGTGGTTTTTGTTGCAATTGCAATACCGTCTGCCACATTGTTATTATCATCATCTTTATAAAGCTTTACCGTAATATTCGCAATGCCATTTTCACTACTGTTGTTGATCCCATCATTGTTGGCATCGTACCAAACCCTGTTGCCCAATGCTAATACAGAAGGAATATAACCAGCATCAACCGTATTATTTGTTTGGCCTTGTACCAACACAATACCCGCTACCGTACCGCCCACAGGGTCACTGTCTTTTGTATCATCTGATCCAACATTACTGGTAGCAGGACTAAACCCGGCTGGTGTGGTAAAAGCGACCGAATAAGTACCTGGTGCCAGGCTACCAAAGCTGTAAGCCCCACTGGAATTTGTTGTTGTTGCCGCAAGTATTGTTCCTGCGCTGTTTAACAATTTAACAGCAACAGAAGCAATACCTGATTCGCTTCCATCCTTTATACCGTTGCCATTGGCATCATTGAAAGCCAAATCTCCAATGGTTGAACAGTTTAGATTAGCTGTCAGAACAACCGTTGTAATTGCTGATATACATCCTGTAGAATTCTTCGCAGTTAAACTATAGGTACCTGGCGCAACTGCTGTAAATACACCGGTTGTATTGGTATAGCTGCTACCATTGATACTAAATGTCAAACCTGTTTTTGATGATGTAACAGTTATCATCCCCGTAGTTATGTTGCAGGTTGGCTGGGTTAAAGTTGCTGTTGGTGCTGAAGGAAGTGCTTTCGGAGCGGCTGTTTCACCGCCTGCTGCACTGGTGCACCCATTCACTGAGGTTTTTACTGTATAGATGCCAGCCGTATTTACTGTAATGGATGAAGTTGTTGCCCCGGTGCTCCACAACAATGTTCCTGTTGCAATAGTAGAAAGTGTGGAGTTTCCACAGCCATTCACAACTGTTACACCTGGTGTTGCCGGGGCTGTTTTAGGTGCGGCTGTTCCGCTGCCTTGTGCGCTAATACAACCATTCACTGTTGTTGTTACGGTGTAGATTCCACTGCTGCTTACCGTAATGGATGAAGTTGTTGCCCCGGTGCTCCACACTAAAGCACCTGTTGCATTGGTGAAAAGTGTTGATGTGCCATTGCAATTATTGGTAACCACTACAACCGGGGTTACAGGTGGTGTTTTTGGAGCAGCTGTTCCACTGCCTGGCGCACTGGTGCATCCGTTTACTGTTGTTGTTACAGAATAGTTTGCAACAGTATTTACTATGATGGATGAAGCAGTAGACCCTGTACTCCACAATAAGGATCCTGCTGCATTGGTGGAAAGAGTGGATGTTCCATTGCAATTATTGTTGACTGTTACAACCGGTGCTGCAAGCGGCTGGTTTACTGTCAGTATACCATTTTCATAAACGACCGAGTAATCAGGAACAGTAGCTTTTTGAACCAGGGCAAAAGGCACTATCTGATAAGTGCCACCCGGAAGATTGCCTGTGCCCATGTTTACATTAAGGTTGTTAAGCACTGTGAAAGAAGGGCCGCTTGCCACTATATTACTATCCGCATCTTCGTATTGATAGATCGATTTGGTAGTAGTATAAACAGGTTGCACACCGGCACAACCACCAATGGTATCCCTTGCTTTTACAGTAAGTGTTGCCGGAACAATATGTAGGTTTCCTAAACCATACGTGATGTCAAAATTTTCAGATAATAAAACACCCGGGCCAATCAGCCAGTTACCAACTTCGTATCCTGAGATCATATTCATGGACTGGTAATCATTTAGTACCCCATTATCTGCTCCATAAACATCTAACGAATCTACTATCAGCATTACATTCTCATTGGTCTCATCATTGAATGTATTGCTGTTTACAGCGGCTTTACCATTCACTGCGGCTTTGCCATTTACCATTTGCTTGCCATTCACTGCGGCCTTACCATTTACGGCTGCTTTACCGTTCACTGCGGCCTTACCATTTACGGCTTGTTTGCCATTCACTGCCTGCTTGCCATTGTATATAGTTGCATGGGCAGAATCCCTTTCATAATCATATACTGATTGCGGCGCTACGGGTATAAAATAAGTTGTATCATAAGTAGTGGTGATGCCATTTACTGCGGCCTTTCCGTTTACAGCCTGTTTACCATTTACAGCAGCTTTGCCACTTGTCATGAAACTCATGTTTAGGAAATCTGCAGTGCTCAATCCATTTACTGCCTGTTTACCATTGATCAGGATCACAGCATTCGACATGGTTGATTGATGAGCCCCGGAGAGTGAATCTAAAAATGCTCCTCTTTGTGCAGGGTCAATATTAGCTGTATTGTATGTGTAATTAAATTTCAATTGTTTACCATTGATAGCCCTTCCATAAGTAAGGGTTGTATCACGTGGTGTAATGGTGACCGGCATCCGATTAATTGTTAATGCACCATCAACAAATTGATAATTGTACAGTGCAGCCAAAGCCCTCGATGCAGGTATAGACAAATCAGTTACGGAAGAACTTGCCCTTCTGTAATACAAACCGATGCTACTTAAACTGGTGGCACTGGTAGAATAGGTAATATCTGTCAATCCCAGATCAGCTTGTGTTAATCCTGTAGCTGATAAAGGCACCCCATTAATTGTAATATCTGATCTGTAAGCCGGAATTTTCTCGCCAAAATACCTGGTGGTATCGTTCACAGTGACCAATACATTTTTTGGCGGGGTTGATTTAAAATAGATCGAATCACTTGTGCCACCATCTATACCTCTGTTTGTAAGCGGCGGATTGTAAACTACCAATCCCGGATTACCCTGGAATGCAGGAATGGTCACGGCTAACGTAGAATCATTTATATGTATTGCAGGGATAGTATCGTAGAGGAATATTACCGACGCATTGTTATCTATGTACTGCCCGTTAATTACCACCGTAACAGGATTATCACCTGGTGTAATAGCAGTATTCTGTAAATGGAAGCTATCAATGATAGGCGATGGATTGGCAAAAGTTTTTAACGCTTTATCAGCCTGTAAAAACCCGTGTCCGCTATTTGCATTGATGCCTGAGTTATCAATCGGAATAGCAGTTGCCTGCAGCAACGCCTTCATTTGTGCTCCTGTAAACAGGGCACCACTATCTACTTTTTTCTTTTCTTCCAGTAACAAAGCTGCTACTGCTGCGGCATGTGGTGCTGCTGCGGAGGTACCAAAGAAATTAGGGTAGGCATCATTTTCAATATTGCCGGCCGGGAAATTAAAGTCTACTGTTGTATTGACACCATTAGGAGCAGTGATATCAGGCTTGTTCCTGTTTACGCCATCGATCAGCGTTCCACCTCTTGAGGAGAAGGAGGCAATTGTTGGAGGCGTTACCCCATAGGCAGGTGTATTTTTATACAATACTGCACCCACAGCAATTGAACCTGCTGCATTTGCCTGCCCAATTACGGTGCCGGTGCCCTGTATGTGATTATTGATAACACCTTCTCCCCTGAAAATAATATATTTAAAACGAAGGTTTAGATTGCTGCCGGATTTACGGGTAACAATGATTTTTGCATTCACTGTTGCCAATACATCAAATGGCATTATCTCAAATGGATCACCACCCATATTGTTCCTGTTGAAGCCAAATTTTTTATTACCAAACTCATCTGCGATGTATATATCAAGATCATTCTGTGTACCGCCTGCACCGGTAATAGAATAAAAATCATCATCCCATTGTAATGCGATGGTGTAATTGCCCGGGGCTAATGTAAGGTCCTGGAAAATAGAATTACCTCCAAAATCATGTGCAGTACCGATATACGTCGCAGGTGTTGAACCTGCTGCTACGGGTTTGAAAACTCCTTCGTAAGATTTGATACCAAAATTACCTGCAGATGTAAAATAATTTACACCAGAGGCAGTAACATCGTCCACAGCTTTGGCTACCGGACCATCCATAAAGAATGGTTCTGTAATGTAGGTGATATCATCTACAATTACATTACATCCGGAGTCTCTTAAAGCCCTGATGCCATCAGCAAAATTGCCGGCACTGATAAATCCTGAACGGAAATGTAACTGAGCGTCTGGTGCTACATCATGCACAATTTGCAGCATGGCACGGCCTTCATCCGTTCCTCTTCCGTAAGGATATTCTGCAGAAACCACCACCGGTTTTTTATGTACCGGATTTGCAAGGCCTGGCAAATCACCATTTATTACATCCCGATCGGCAGGGGTTGGATTGGTACCAAATTTAGTATTGTAGCTATCAGACATCACCCCTATCTTAATGCCTTTACCGGAAATTTTCCATGCCCGTCTTGCTTTGTCTGATACCATAGCTTTATCTCCCTGGGTAGTGGTTAAACCCGTAATGCCGGAAGCCATAGGTGTATAATACGGCCTTACATAATTAATATATTGACGCAGCGCATTTAGCTTGAGCAAATTTGCAATAGGGATAAAGCCAGTGATGGTGAGGGTAGAATCTCCATTGACAATAAATTTGTGCATACCATAATAGGATGTTTGCAACAGTGCAAAAACACTATCATATTTCTCTTCACTTGCTATTACCTCTACAAGTACTTCGCCTGTAGTATCGTTGATAAGAAATATATTATTGGAAGCAGTAGTATCCCTTAAAGAATTAGGATAATTAAAAAGCTGTGTTAACTCTGCACCTATCAGGCTATTGGTGGTATCGTTAGCAGGTGGCTGATAGTAAGGCACGATACAATTGGTCAGAATAACTCTTACTGATATAGAATCTTTACATCCGTTTGCATCTGTCACCTTAAATTGATAGATACCTGCCCCTGCATTGGTACTGTCGCTGCCTGTGATCACAAAAGGAGCTACACCACCTGTGACAGAAAAATGTATGTTACCTGTAGTTGCATGACTTTCTGTACAAACGATCAATGTATCACCGGTTGTAGCAGCGAGTTTTACATCGCATACCGGCAGACATACTGTTCCGGATATAACACCACCCGGTGCGATCCAGTTAGATGTAGTGCCGGTCAATGCAAAATTTGTGAGTGTTCCGTTGTTTCCATTTCCACTGGCATCTGTCAATGTTGTTTCTATTGGATTGTTGTTAGCGGCAAGCCCTTGGTTGAAATGATAAGCTGCGGCTAATCCTGCCTGTGCGGTAATCTCGCAGTTTATATTTTTTTGCACTTCTGTCTGTGATAAGGTTCTTGTCCATACCCTCAGCTCATCTATGCTGCCATCAAATTCATCACCAACATATCCATTGGCACCAATCGTGAAAGTGTTGCCACCACTACCTAGGAAATTGGAAGAGCTAATATCCTGCCCGATCAAAACCCCATCCCTGTAAATCTTTCTTTCTTTGCTCACATTATCAAATGTGCATGCCCAATGGTGCCAGCTTGCATCATTGGTTATTGGAACCAGTAGGTCATTATTCCAGAAGGCAAAACCAAATTTTGGTGCTCCCATGTTCGGATGAGTAAAACCAATATGCAAATCACTATTAGCTGAAGCTAAGTTACCTTGTGAAAAAGCAACGTCATACTTAAGGAATGAATTGTGCTTCAGCCACATTTCAACTGAGAATGATTTGTTGGAGAGGTCAACACCATTAGTTACAACTACTTTATCATCAACACCATCAAAATTTAAGGCAGCTGCGGGAGTTGTTGAGCAACCAGTATGAATACTCACATTATTATCATCACAATCGGTATTATCAGAAACATAACCTACTAATGAACATGATGTAGTTGTTACTACAGAATTATTGGGATCGCCATAACCATCATTATCTGTATCTGCATACACAGTGCCTGCATAACCACCCCTCCAGTTGGAGGTGGTTCCTGTTAAAGCAAAATTATTTAGTGTGCCGTTATTGCCGGTAACACTTCTGTCTGTAAGCGTTGTAATACCAGCATTAACCGCATCAGCAGTTCCATGATCAAATGTATAATAGGCAGTTAGGTTGGGTTGTCCGGCAACGTTAGCCACCCGGTATTTTTTAATATCTGCCAATGAGTGTGCAACATTCCACACACGAACTTCGTCCATTGCACCACTAAACCATCCTTGGCTAGGTTCGGGCCAGCCACCTAATCTTCCTATATTATTGCCTGAAGTAAGGTTTCTTACAAAAATGTCATTAACAGTTGTATCGAGTTCACCATTAACGTATATACTAATCGCAGTTCCTGATCTTGTAGCAGCAATATGCGTCCATTGATTTATTGGAACCGAAAGATGGCCTGGCAAAAACAAGCGGCTATTTACCTGTCCTGCATCAGCCATTTCAAATTCCACATTGCCATTTCCTAAGCCCATTTTCCACCAGTTGCCCGGTGCATTAAATTCATTTGTTCTGTTTGATATGATAAAAGCTGTATTAGTATTGTTTGGTTTCACCCATGCCTCCACAGTAAAATCAGACGTGCCTAAGTTAAAATCATTCGTCTGCACATAATTATTGGTACCATTATATGCCAGGGAATTGTTTTCATCTGTAATTCCATTACCGTTATTATCAACTCCATCACATATTTCTACTGCGGCTGGATTGATGCTACAGTTCGTGCTGTAAGTTGCAGAAGCATCTTTAGACCAACCTGGATATCCATTTGCATTTGCCACATCATCAACTTGAATACAGGTGAGCGAAGGATTATTGTAAGCAGTTAGTACAGACAAACCAGCGTTATTGCCATTTTGAATGTTCAATGATGCCAACAAAGAATTGTCCCGCAATTCCAGATTGGTTAAGAGGCCGTTTCCCGATAAATCCAGGCTGGTGATTTGCATGTTAAAGGCGACAAGGTTTGTGAGGTTGGTATTAGGTAACAAGTTGAGTGCAGTAATCGGATTGTTATAGCAGGCTAAAAAAGAAAGTAAGGTATTATTACTTGTATTTAAATTGCCGCCAATATTGTTATTATCGCATTGTACACTGACTAATGCGGTATTGGTAGTGAGATCTAAATTTGAAAGACTGTTAACTGCTACATTAAGATTGGTAAGTTTAACCAATCCATTAATATTAAGGCTAGTAATTGCATTTTGTTGACAGTCAAGAAAAGTAAGGTTTGTTAATGCAGATACGTTTAAGGTTTTAATTGCATTTTTTTGACAATTTAAGGAGGTCAAAGCAGTGAACGCTTCAATACCTGTTAAATTGCTAATGCTTTTGGTGGACAGGTTTATTGGGCTTGTATAGGCAGCAGCTTCCGTACATTGAATTTCTCCATCGCTGTTTGAATCAATAGCAGGAGTTAGTGCCAGCAATGCTGCTTTAAAGTTAACATCCGGAATGTTTACAACACAAGGCACTGGTTCTCCAAACTGGAAATCGGCAGCGGTGGTAAAACCGCTAACCTTAAAAGCAGTATCATTGTTGCTGGAAAATGTGGGATATGTCCATGTGGCGCCGTCATATTTAGCTGCAATATAATTTGCCGGATTTGCGCCTGCGTCAGCATCTACGGTATACCAGCCAAGCGTTGGCAGGGCATTGGAAAAAGTAAGTCCATTGTTAACCATTTGCCAGTACCGGTTTACACTTTTTGAAGCATTGATGGTCGAAGTTGCAATATTCGGATGATCGCCGCTTTTGGTAGACATAACAACACCACCGCTGCCTGTTGCATTAGTCAAAGAAAGTGAGGATGGCCTGTAACCACCGGCATCTCCTATGCGGTAAAATTTGGTGTTGGTACCAACAGGGAAATTCATTTGCAGGTTACCGTTTACATAGTATTGCGTAGTGTTATTATTTTGAACAGAAGCTGAAGCTGCTATAATTATTTTATTTGCGCCAGAAGTAGTAATATTTCCAAAATTAAAATTGAGTAAGCTGGTAATGGTCTGGTCTCCTCCCATTGTTACACCTGCAGTGTTTCTTATAAGCAGCGTACTTATGGTTCCCACACCATTGATGGTTTGAGCTCCCGGATCGGGAGACATATCAAAGGTGGCAATATTAATGGTACCGTTATTTACCAGCGTAACTCCCCTGTAAAAAATATTGGAAGATGGGCCGTTAATCAGCGCACCACTGTTTACAATCATTTCAGGGCCGGTACTCCATACGATTGAATTGGGACCACCTAAATTAAAATCAGTTCCAGGTCCGTTGGCAATCGTAATGGTTCCTGCAGCCATTACTATCAAACCAGGTGCATTTACCACTGTTTGATCAATGGTAACATTGGCATTAACGTATATGGTATCCGTAGCAAGGATGGTAATTACTCCGTCTGCTGAAGAAGGTGCTGCAGATGCGCCTGTCCACGTGCTGCCATTATATATTTGCCAGGAACCGGCACTTTCCCAATTGCCTCGGCCACCACCAATGGCACTCCTATAGTCGCCTGTAGTTTGTGCTTTTAATTGAAAAGAACCCATTATTAACACACAAAAGAATGATAAAAACATCGGAAATTTAATTGCCTTGTTATTTCCTAAACAATAAGCAACAAATATTTTTTTTGCAATACGGGTTAATGTAAACATGGCTGTCATATTTTAAATCAGTTTAGTAATAATACAGTTGTTATTATTTTTTTCTTTCTAAATCTTTAGGGGTATAAATAGACTGGGGCAAATCGTTATAACGTAGTTTTGGCACAGGATAGGAGATACAATGTAGAACTTTCGGAAGAGTAAAACTTACTTTTTTATTAATTAATATTTTATTAATGCTGGTTACAACTATGGCCAAAAAGCATTTCCTGACAGTGGCTACCCCTGCAACAAAACGTTACCATAAACAAAAGGAAACCCTTTTTTTAATTGGTTATTTTTCACCGTTTTTAAATAATAATGCGTTAACAAATACCTGAATCACCTGCTCCTACATTGGAAGATAAAAGTACCGTTTTAAAATAATCAAATAAATATACTGAGGATGAACAGTGCTTAAAACTGTCCGAAGAGCATTATTTATTTACCGGGACATCATTGAAGGAGATGCAAAAAACTCCTGTGATAGTGTTAGGACACAACAATAACTTACCTGCTGTTTCAGAAGAAAAACAGTTGCTTTTTTTATGGCTATTTTTAAAAAGAGAATGCTCGAATAATATTAACAATCTGGCTCAGAGGAAAAGGTTTCTGGTTTATGGGTTTTATATAAAAGTGTGCTCCATTTATTAAAATGATTTATGGGATAATCCAGTTAGTTTTTTTTGCGGATACAGATTTATCTTACTCGTATTTAGTATAGTGTTACTGGTGGCATATTTTTCTGATATAAGCAAACACAGAAAAAATGGGTGAATACTTCTATGGCAAACAGATAAGTGTAAACCTCGAAAAAAGGAAGTTATTTTTTTCGAGATTTGGTGTTTTTAAATGATGTAAACATACTGTTGCTTTCGAGAACTGTTCGCAATCAGCTACACTGCTTTCCCTTTATTAAGTTTTACATGCCATTTTGTATTAGGCTCTCTCTTGAGCAGTTCTGTTTTCTTTAGCAATGTCAGACCATTTACCAAGCATGTTTACAATATCGTCCAGCTTCACCGGTTTACTTAAAAAATCATTCATGCCAGCTTTCAGGCATTCGTCTTTATCTTCTTTCATTGCATTAGCTGTCATGGCTATAATAATAGGCTGTATTTCCAGGCTTTGCCTTATGGTTCTTGTAGCTTCCAGGCCATCCATTTCCGGCATTTGCACATCCATTAGTATTACATCGTATTGTTGCTGGCTGGCCATTTCTACTGTTTGTAATCCGTTTTCTGCAAGGGTTGCTTCAAAGCCCAGTTTACTTAATATTTTGAGGGTTAGTTTTTGATTTACCAAATTGTCTTCAGCAACCAATATCCTTAATGGATTTTCCTTTGCAAAATCTATAGAAAGCTTTTGTTTTACTGGCTCTATTTCTGACGCAAGTTTGTATTTACCCCTTAATTCATTTATGATGAGCTTGCTCAGCATATCGTGTTTAATAGGCTTTGTTAATATCGATTTAAATAAACCGGCATATTTTTTATTGCGTTCATCACCTACAGAACTTAAAAGAATAATGGGAAGATTGGGATAAAGTTGTTGAACTTGTTGTGCCAGTTGGCAACCATCCATATAGGGCATTTGCATATCTGTCAGCAACAAATCAAAATGAATGCCTTCTGCCATTATTGCCAGCGCATCGGGGCCGCTGCTGGCAAGCACGGGTACCAATTTCCATATTTCCAGTTGCTTTTTAAGCATACTGCGATTAGTTAAATTGTCATCTACCACCAGTATCTGCTTACCCTCAATACCAGTAATATAATTGGTAACATACGTGCGGAGCGATTGCGAACTTGCAGTTGCACACATGGTAAAAGTAAAAGTGGTGCCTTCGTGCTCCTTGCTTTTTACTTCAATTTTTCCACCCATCAAGCCAATTAATTTTTCAGAAATAATAAGGCCTAATCCGGTGCCCCCATATTTACGGCTTGTAGAAGAATCTACCTGCGAAAAAGCTTTGAACAATCTTTCCATTTTATCAGCCGGTATTCCAATACCAGTATCTCTTACTTCAAACTGAAGTTCAATTGGTCCATCGTTATTTGCGTTATTTAAATGAACAGCCAAAAATATTTCTCCCCGCTCTGTAAATTTAATAGCATTGCTTACCAGGTTTACTAATATCTGTCGTAACCTTAAACTATCACCAATAATTTGTGCAGGTACATTGCAGTCAATTTCATACACAAGGTCAAGCCCAAGTTTACCAGCCTTGGCGGCAAATATATCCAACACTTCTTCAATGCAGGTACGCAGATCAAAATCCCGGTGTTCGAGTTCCAAGTTCCCCGATTCAATTTTAGAAAAATCAAGGATATCATTGATCACCGTTAGCAATGCTTCGCCGCAGGTACTGATTGTTTTTGTATATTCCTGCTGTTCGTCAGTAAGTTGCGTTTCGCTTAAAAGCGATGCCATACCGATAACTCCGTTCATGGGCGTTCTTATCTCATGGCTCATTGTTGCAAGAAATACACTTTTAGCTTTGTTGGCTTCATCGGCTTCATAACGGGCCTGTTGTTCTTCTTTAGTTGATAGCACCAACTGCCGTGTTTGCTCCTCAACTTTTTGTTGCAATTTATTTTTTTGAAATTGTATGCTATTGATACGAAGCTGGTAAAAACCAATAGCTGCAGTAATAACGGTTAACAGCACCAATGCTTTAAACCACCAGGTTAACCAAAATGGAGGCGTAATGGTAAGGTTTAAGGAAATACTTTTAGCAGACCATTGGCCTTCATTATTGAATCCCTTTACTTTTAAAGTATATTTCCCAGCGTTAAGATTTGTGTAGGTGGCATTTCTTTTTGTACCTATTTCATTCCAGGTTTTATCAAAGCCTTCCAACATATAAGCATATTGCTTTTTTTCTTGACCGCCATAATTAAGCGAAGCAAATTCAAAGGAAATAACCGAGTTATTGTAGGGTATTGTTATCTCGTTTGTTTCTGAAATATTTTTCTTTAATGGAGAGGGATCGTCTTGGTTTTTGGCAATTGGTACAACTTTATTAAATATTTCGAAGTTGGTAAGTATCAGGTTAGGTTCATAAGGATTGGCTATTATCTTATCTGGATAAAATTCATTAAACCCATTGATGCCACCAAAATACATGGCCCCTGATTTGGCTTTGCAACAAGAACCCATCTTAAATTCATAGGATTGAAGCCCATCTTCTATACCAAAATTTTTATACTTTTTTGTAGTGGGATTAAAACAAGACATGCCCCTTCCTGTACTTATCCACAAGTTGCCTATTGTATCTTCTTCTAATCCAAATATAACATTATTTGGCAGCCCGTCTGCTGTAGTGTAACTGGTGAACAACTGTTTTTTTGTATCAAAATAATTTAAGCCAACCTTGGTACCAATCCACCAATTATCCAGCTTGTCTACGTGCACAAATGTAATATTGTCGTCACTTAAACTGTTTTTATTATCATCGTGCAAAAAATTGGTAAAAGTTTTTGTTTGTTTATTAAAAACTTCTAAGCCGCCGCCATTAGTTGATATTAGCAAGTTGCCTTTATTATCTTCAGTGATAGCTTGTATCTTATTATTGCTGGCATTACCCCTGCTATTATCAAAGCGGGTAAACGAATTATTAACGGGGTTGAACAAATTGAGTCCGCCAAGATAACTGCCTATCCATATATTTTTATCGCGGTCTTCAAAAAATGCCCAAACATTATTGCAACTTAAACTGGATGTGTCCAGCGGGTTATTTTTAAAATGCAGGTAAGTATTTTTTTCGGAATTATAAACAGTGATTCCTTCTCCCCAGGTTCCA
The DNA here is from genome assembly GCA_025359625.1 of Ferruginibacter sp. Taxonomy (GTDB): domain Bacteria; phylum Bacteroidota; class Bacteroidia; order Chitinophagales; family Chitinophagaceae; genus Ferruginibacter. The sequence goes on along the minus strand of JANYFT010000230.1, from coordinate 30,038 downwards.
ATCCACTCGTTGCCTTTGCTATCCCTATAAATGGTTAATACATAATTACCACAAATACTTTTACTGTTTCCCGGGAGATGCGTATAATGGATATTCTTTTTTGTGATGGGATCAAAAAGGTTTAAGCCACCACCATCGGTACCAATCCAAATTTTTCCTTCCCGGGACTCTTCCATGCATAGTACATTGTTATTACTAAGACTGTAGGTATCAGAGGTATGTTTAAAATGCGCAAACCTGTTACTGTTTTGGGTAATAAGATTAACGCCGCCTGCAAACGTGCCCACCCACATATTTTCATTTTTATCTTTGTAAATGGAATAGATAGAATTATGGCTGATACTTGTATTATCTATTTCATCATGCTGGTACCGGTCAAATTTTCCAGTGTTGGAATTGTAAATACTTAAACCTCCGTTTTCTGTTCCTATCCAAATATTTCCTGCATTATCTTCTTCAAGGGCAAATATTGTATTGGCCGAAATACTGTAATTGTTGCGTATTTCATTTATAAAGCGATGAAATTTTCCGGTTTGCCTGTCAAATAAATTTAACCCGCCCCCAACGGTACCAATCCAAAGGCGTTGTTTACTATCTTCAAAAATTATAGAAACGTTATCATTGCTAAGGGATAAGCTATCCTTTTCGTTGTGCCGGTAACTGGTAAATGTTTTTGTTTTTTTATTAAATAAATTGAGGCCATCATGATTAGTTCCTACCCATATCTGGCGTTCCTTATCTTCAAAAACATACCTGGAATTTATATTGTAACGTAAAAAACGATTGTGGGTTGGCTCAAAAAAATTCAGTTCATTTTCTGTACTTATCCATAGGTTTCCTTCGCTGTCTTTGCTGATACTGTTTGTCTGGTTATCTGATAGACTATTGATATTGTGAGGGTCGTTTTTGAAATGCGAAAAATTATCTTTTTTTCTATCATAACGGTTTAAGCCTCCGCCACGAGTAGCTATCCAGATCCCTTTAGCATCTTCTACTATTCCGGAGACGAAATTATTGCTGATACTATTACTATCTTTTGCATTATTTTTATATACAGTGAATTTGTATCCATCATATTTATTCAACCCATCGCTGGTGCCAAACCACATAAACTCCTTACTGCCTTGTAAGATAGACCTGGTGTAGTTTTGAGAAAGGCCATTATTAATATCCAGGTGTTGAAATTTCAAGCTTCTCTTTTGTGCACTTGCATAAAAACAACCGGAATGTAAAAAAAATAAAAATAAATATCGTATGGCTTTCATCGTATTGGGTTTTGCTTTTCTTAATTTTTTAAACAGTCATATATAAATACAATGCCTGTTAATTCACTACATTAACGTCTTAATTTTTCAATATCAATTTTCAATGCCGTTTCAATATTGCTAAACAGCACTGACGCATTTTCAACCATGCACTTCATTTCATTTCCTATCACTTCTTTTTTGCCGTATATTTCAATATCTGCCAGCAATTCCATTAATGTAGTTGCCTGGATTATTGCAGCACTGCTTTTTATTTTATGCGCTTTTTTACAAAGGATAGACGCCTGGCCTGCTTGTAAAGCATCCTTCATATCTTTCATATCTTTTGGTGTTTCCGTTAATAAAATGATAAGCATCTCCAGCATATAGTCCACACCATCTAATTCTTCCAGCAAACTTAAGTCGTATAAATTTTCATCTGCAGAAATAATTAGGCTCTCTCTATTTGTTTGTAAATTTTCCATAATAGTACTTTTATAATATTCAATTTTTTATCAGGCTCTCTCTTTATTGATAGCTTTTTCTTTAGCAATGTTGTACCATTTAGCAAGCATATTCACTACATCATCCAGGTTTACAGGCTTACTTAAAAAATCATCCATTCCTGCCCTCAGGCATTCGTCTTTATCTTCTTTCATAGCATTGGCTGTCATGGCAATAATAGCAGGTTGCATTTCCATGTCTTCCCTAATAATTCTGGTGGCCTCTAAGCCATCCATTTCCGGCATTTGCACATCCATCAATATCACATCAAACTCTTGCTGGCTGGCCATTTCTATTGTCTGAATCCCGTTGATCGCCAGGGTAGCTTTAAAGCCAAGTTTACTTAATATTTTAAGGGTTAATTTTTGATTCACCAGGTTATCTTCGGCTACCAAAATATTCATTGGGCATTCCTTTGCAAAATCTATGGACAGTTTTTGTTTAACGGGAACTACTTCTATTATTGCCGGTTTTAATTTACCCCGCAATTCATTAATAATTAGTTTGCATAACATGTCCTGTTTAATAGGCTTGGTTAATATTGATTTAAATAAACTGCTATATTTTTTATTGCGTTCATCACCTACAGAGCTTAGTAAAATGATGGGCAGCCGGGGGTAAAGTTGCTGAACCTGCTGTGCCAGTTCGCAACCGTCCATGTAAGGCATTTGCATATCTGTCAGCAACAGATCAAAGCGCATTGATTGCTCCATTATTTTCAATGCATCCTCTCCGCTGCTTGCAAGGGTTGGAACCAGCTTCCATAATTCCAATTGGTTTTTGAGGATGCTGCGATTGGTTAAATTGTCGTCAACAACCAGTACCTGCTTTCCTTCCATACCAGTAATATAATTGGTAACATAAGTACGCAGCGATTGCGAACTGGCAGCAGATTGTATCATAAAAGTAAACGTAGTGCCTACATTTTCTATGCTTTTCACTTCCATGTGCCCGCCCATTAGCCCTGTTAATTTTTCACAAATAATAAGCCCTAACCCTGTGCCTCCAAATTTACGGGTAGTAGAAGAATCTATCTGCGAAAAAGCTTTGAACAACCTTTCCATTTTATTTGCCGGTATACCAATACCGGTATCCCGTACATCAAACTGCAGTTCAATTTTTCCGTTGGTATGTTTTTTACTTAAGTGTACCCCTACAAATATTTCTCCATGTAATGTAAACTTAATGGCATTGCTCACCAGGTTTACCAATACTTGCCGAAGCCTTAAGCCATCTCCAATAATTTGAGCCGGTACATCATGGTCTATTTCATACACCAGGTCCAATCCTGCTTTTCCTGCCTTTTCAGCAAATACATCCAGCACTTCTTCAATACAGTGCCGCAAGTCAAAGTCTCGTTCTTCTAGTTCCATATTACCTGATTCTATTTTCGAAAAATCGAGGATATTATTTATTACACCAAGCAAAACTTCACCGCAATTACTGATGGTTTTTGCATATTCCTGCTGTTCGGCAGTTAATTCTGTTTCGGATAACAGGGAGGCCATACCAATTACCCCATTCATTGGAGTACGTATTTCATGACTCATGGTGGCAAGAAAAACACTTTTGGCTTTATTGGCTTCATCGGCTTCATGCCGGGCTTTTTCTGCTTTTTGGAAGGCTTCTTTTAGCACTGCTTCATTCAGTATCCTATGTTTATGATTTTGTGCATCCCTTTCTAAAATACGCATTTTCAACATTTGTTCTAATTGTATTTTACTGTATTTTTTTAACTGGTAAGCCCATAAACCGCAAGTGAAAAATATAACAGCAGCTAAAATAATATGTATTACAAATGTTTGCAGCTCAACCGTATTTAATTGTGTAAAGTATATGCCTTTCACCCCGGAGTTTTGCAGGTAGACTATCCCTGCATAATGAATCAACACAAATACCAATAATGGAATTTGCAATTTCCAGTTTTGATAAGTGATAAGCAGCGCACTACTGATAAAAGCAAAAAAATACATCTCAAATAAACCATGCATTTGAAAAATATACTGGGCCATAAAAATTCCCAACACCACACTTAAAACATATTGATACAAATCTGATTTAGGAAGTACTGTCTTTATAAAATAGTAAGCAAGCAGGCAACCTCCACCAGCACCAATTGCAATTAGCCAGGTATCATAAAAAGGTGCAAATAGCAATCCGGCAATAAAAAAACTTAGCAGAAAATAGTTCATCAACCTGTCTGATCTTTCGTTTGCTTCCTGCACATAAACCTGGGTGTCTGACGATGTTTCAGCAAATAGATTTTCATTCCAATGCATTAGCTTTTGTTTTTGTGTTTTTTTTGGTTCTTATTTTTTCTACATGCTGGCAGCTAACCCCATAAGGAGTTACCACAAATGCCCGGTGATTGGATAGACATTATAAATAACGCTTTTATGGCATTTTATCTTGTTAGATAGATAGCTATTTTTTTTGTAGAAATACTTCTATTAAAATTTACTGGCAAAAGTGTGACGGGGAAAAAGTTTGATGGAAGTAGTTATGCAGCTCGTTGGTTGTAGTAGTATTTCTATATTTCCCGGCTAGCTCAATATTTATGAAACTAAAGAGTTATATCATGATTATACCTGGCATGCATATAAAGCAATACAATTTTTTTTTCTATAAAATACAAATTACCTGGCCCTGTTTTATTGATAGAATACTTTGAACAACCACAACAAATTTTAGTATAACAACATGCAAGATGAATAATAAATTATACATACTATGAGCAAGTCTTTTGCAAAAAGTATCAATATCTTTTTAACCTCCGACAGGCTGATTGCAAATAATTATTTTAACCTGCATGATCCGGCACCAGTTTATATGCGACAACTAAACCACCAGTTTGAAGCCTATATTATGGAGTCTGTAAAATCTGCTAAAAGGTATTCTGTTATTTTTTATAAATTAAAATGTATGGGTGCAGATGATAAGCAATATGCCGAACCGCTGATGTATGCCATTCGCAGACATTTTTTAGCCAAAAAAGAAGATACGGAAAAGGAGTTTGTAAAATTCAAAAAGCGAAACTGGATACTGCTTGCGATCAGTATAATCGTTGTTATACTTTTCCAGGGTTTGTTGCCAATGATACTGGATGCTCAACATGGCTTTAATGTAGGCGTAATCAACAGCCTGGATATTTTTGCGTGGGTATTGTTATGGCACCCAATTGATGAATTGGTTTTTGGCTGGAATAAGTTTTTAAAAGAAATATGCCTTTTTAATAAATTATCCACTGCTGAATATATACTTATTGAAAATGAGAAAAATTTTATTGCTGTTGATGACAGCCTTCGTGTGGTGGCATGAAGCGACTGCACAATTTAAAGCCGGTCTTGAACAATATTATTTTATGAATAATAACACAATTGCTATCAATCCAAAAGCCTGGTATCAATCTAAATCAGGATGGTATGTGGAAGGCCGCTATAATTATGAAGCTATAAAAACTTTTTCTATAATGGCAGGCAAAACTTTTGATCACAAATCAATTTTTTCATATTCTGTTACGCCACTGGCAGGGGCTGTAACAGGTAAATTTAACGGGGTTGCAATTGGTAGCGAAGCTTCAATGGACTATAAAAAAATTTCATTTTCATTACAGACCCAATACACCGTTTCAATAGAAAACAGGAACCTTAATTTCATGTATACCTGGGCTGACCTTGGTTACAGCCTGTCGCAAACTTTGTCTGCGGGGATCTCTTTGCAGCAAACAAATTGCTATCACAGTAAGGGGCAATCAGAAGCTGGTCTTTTTTTGATGGCCTCATTTGGTAAGTGGGAGTTACCGGTATATATCTTTAATCCAGTAGATAAAGAAAGATATTCGGTGCTGGGATTAACGCTTAACCTGCAATAAAAATAGCAGGCTTAGCAAATGATGAAATCAATAATAGGAAAATAAAATTATTTATTAAAACAACGGTTGGCCAACTTTAATCTTATCATTTATGAATATACCGAATGCGTTTTTTATGACATTGGAAAATATATTCCTTGCATTATTATGGTTTGCCTGGTGGTTTAAATTGTTATTGGTGTTAATAGCAATAATAGCTGCAATAATATTTCATTTTGTAAAAATAAATGCTGTTAAGAATCACAGATCAGACCTGGAAAGGCAAGTGCTTGAACGGAATGAATTACTGATGTATTCAACAAGAAATGAACAAAAAGCTACGGATAAAGCATTGCTTGCAGATCGCAATAAAGGTTTGCTGCTCTCAAGAATAAATCATGAATTGCGTACTCCCATGAATGGTGTGTTGGGAATGACTGTGTTGCTGAACGAGACCGATCTTTCGGGGGAACAACAGGAATATGTAAATGCTATCATTCTGTCAGGCGGTAAACTGATGAATGTGATTAATGAAATTATGATGAATGATATTTTGGAATATTCCAAAACAGATTCAGGCAGAGATCTTGAAGCGAATGATATTGATTTAAGCATTTGCATAGAAGATGTGCTGGATGTATTTGCTGCAAAGGCAGCAACAGCAGGAATTGATTTATTGTATGAAATAAAAAGTAATGTGCCGCAGCAGGTAATAGCAGATGTAAAAAGGTTGCGCCAGATATTGATGAACCTTATTGAAAACTCCATCAGGGTTACTTCTAAAGGAGAAATTATTATTGGTGTAAAATTATTAACCTGTAAAGAAGATAACCGAATAAAACTGGAATTTGAAGTAAGGGATACTGGTACAGGAATGACTGCTGAACAAATAAAATTGTTATCACAGGACTTCAACATGCTGCCTGCATCTGGCACTGTTTCTTCAGCTTCAGGTGTGGGGTTGATTATTTGTAAAAAACTGGTGGCACTCATGGGTGGATCGGTGCAGTTGGAAAGCAGGGAAAATAAAGGAACAACTGTGCGGTTTAGTATTTACAGTAAAGTTGGAATGCAAATTTCCCGTACACAAATTCATTCTGAAATTAATGAACTGGAAGGAAAGAAAATATTAATAGCGGATGATAATGCCACTGTAAGGGATTTACTATGTAAGCAATTGGAAAGCCTGAAAATGGTAACCACTTCAACAGGTGATGGAAAGCAGGCATTAGAAATTTTAACACAGGTATCTTTTGATTTGATCATTACAGATTTAACTATGCCGGAAATGGATGGTATTCAACTGGCTCAATGTATCAGGGCAAAATACCCTGCATACCCGGTGATATTGCTTAACCCCATAAATGATGACCGTTATAAAGAGCACGCTGAAATTTTTGGCGCAGTATTGAGCAAGCCGGTAAAACCCCGGCTATTGCTGGATGCTATTTTAAACCAGTTGCGGAATAAAGATAAAGCTGTAGTAAATAAGCTAAATACTGTTCATAAATTATCGGATAATTTTTCAAAAAAATACCCATTAAATATCCTGATAGCAGAAGATAATCCGGTGAATCAAAAATGGACAACTAAAATACTTTCAAAACTGGGCTACCAGACAGAGCTGGCCAACCATGGAAAAGAAGTGCTGGAATTAGTTAGCAACAGGCAATATGATTTAATATTAATGGATGTGCAAATGCCGGAAATGGATGGCATGGAAGCAACACGTATGATAAGGCTTTGTCTCGAAACACAACCCGTAATTATTGCGATGACAGCAAATGTAATGCAGGGCGACAGGCAGGATTGTATTCAATCTGGCATGGATGATTATATAAGCAAACCTGTAGAACTAAATGAGTTAATGGGCATGCTTGAAAAATGGGCATTGCTGATAAATGAAAAAAAGCAATCTTTTGTAGTTGTAAAAAAATAAGCTTTCCTTTTGTTGGCTGCAACATCAAAAATAATAAAGGCTTTGAATATTATCTATTGACAGAAATCGAATTTTACGGTTATTATTTGTAGATATATGACTATAGGATACGGAAGTTTTTCTAACAATACACCCGTTTTTATTGCGTTTAAAATAATATAATTTTTTAGCGGCGAAAAAATAAATCTATCTAATATGAATTCCAGCCTACCCCTGTTTTTTTTTGTAAAACATTTTATTGAAAGGGCTGTAATGGAAAAAAAAATAGCTCTTTTTGCATGGGTGATTTTAAGCGCATTTAAAACGAATGCACAGGAAATTAAAATCTACACAGGTTGTAATATGCTTTTGCAGGGAAATATTTTTGTAGTAATAAATAATACAGCGTTTAAGAATGACGGAATTTTTACAGCGGGATCCAGTACGGTTGTGTTTACAGGCAATACAGATACCAGCATATCGTATGTAAACGGTTGTGGCTGCAGCCCTATTGCCTTTAATAATTTATCAGTATCTAAATCAGCCTACGGCGTTGCTTTAAAATCTGCAGTATCGGTTAAAGATATCTTAGCAGTAAATGGTGGCAACCTCTATGCAGACAGTAACCTCACTTTAAGATCAGATGCAAGTCTTACCGCAAGAGTAGCACCTGTTGCCTCCGGCAGTTATATCATAGGCAAAGCAAATGTTGAAAGGCATGTACCGGCAAGAAGAGCCTGGAGATTACTGACTGCACCCGTTACCAATTCAAGTAGCATTTTCAATACCTGGCAAAACAGGGGTGTGTACACTACAGGATTGGGATTATTGGTTACAGGTCCTGCTCCTGGCGGAGCAGGCGGAAACGGATTAGATCCAAGTGCTCAAAACACTGTTTCGATGAAGGCATGGAATTACAGCACCCAGGCATTTTCGCCTGTATTAAATACTCATGTAGCTATTTCCCCGGGCAGCAGCGGCACTGCCGATAATGCAGGGTATTTTATTTTTGTAAGAGGCGACCGTGACCCTGTCAACACCATTCTTGGCAACACTAATATTACCACCATAACAAGCATTGGTGTTTTACAAACCGGAACCCAAACTTTTTCTGCTTCACCGGTTCCTGGAAAATATACAATGATTGGTAACCCGTATGCTTCACCGGTAGACTTTAATAATATAATAAGAACGAACCTTATAAAACGGTTTTATGTATGGGATGCTACGCTTAATACAGTAGGTGGATATGTTATGCTGGATGATTTGGATAATGACGGCATTTACGATAAGACAGTATCCGCAAGTTCACAAACAAAAGATATACAATCCAGCCAGGCATTTTTTGTAGAAACCCTTGCAAATGGAGCAGCAGCTATCACCTTTACCGAATTGGGCAAATCAGGTAATAATAACAATATGATGTTTAGGCCTGCAACTGGCAATACAATAACAGGCGCAGGTGCCGGTAAAATATTCGTTACTTTAAATTTATTAAATTCAGATAATACCACCATTGTTGCTGATGGCACATTTGCAGCATTCGACAATAAGTTTAGTGCAGTAGTAGATTTGGACGATGCACTAAAATTTGGGAATATAAATGAAAACCTCAGCGTTGCAAGAAACAATACTTCACTTGCTGCTGAAAGAAGGCCTGCCCTGGGTTTGAATGACACCGTTTATTTAAAACTTACAAATACAAAACAAAGAAATTACCAGTTTATATTTGAATCAATTGGGCTTGCACAACCGGGTATCACGGGTTATTTAGAAGATAGCTACCTGGGTACAACTACAAACATCAGCCTTTCAGGTTCCACTTCAGTAAATTTTAGTGTTGCTGCTGCAACAGCTTCTGCTATAAACAACCGGTTTAGAATTGTTTTTAAACAGGCTTTATTTACATTACCTGTAACCATCAGCCATGTAAAGGCCTACCAGCTAAATAAAAACATTGCAGTAGAATGGAAGGTGGAAAATGAAATAAATATGTTGAAATATGTTGTAGAAAAATCCACTGACGGAATTGCATTTACCCCTGTAAATACAACCGCTGTAACAGGCGGTAATAATGCCGGTAACACTTATAGCTGGATAGATGGTAAAGCTTTGCAAGGTTATAATTTTTATAGAATTAAATCATACGATCTGAGTGGTGCTGTAAAATACAGTTCTATTGTGAATGTGCTGATGGAAACAAAAATTATACCCTTTACTATATATCCTAATCCAGCAAAAGGAAATATTATTCATCTCCAGTTTGGCAACCAACCCAATGGAAATTACAAGTTCAATTTAATTAGCAATAATGGTCAGTTGATATGGAGCAACGAATTATTTATCAATAATAGTAACACCGTGCAGGCATTGAATACGGAGACTGATTTACGGGCAGGAGTATATCAGTTGCAAATTATCGGACCTGCAAACGTCCTTGAAGTTAAAGAGCTGATCGTAGAACAATAAGCAATTCAATATAAAATTCAGTTAGCAATTATTAAAATATTCCAATATCCAAAATCAAACAAATGAAAAATTTTATCTTCTGCCTGTTAATAATGGTGTTATGCCTGGTTAATGCAGCGTATGCACAAAACATGGCTATCAATACAGATGGGGCAACGCCAGACGCTAGTGCAATGGTGGATATTGCAAGCACTACCAAAGGCTTTCTGTTACCACGAATGACCACTACACAGCAAAATGCTATTCCCTTACCGGCAAAAGGATTGCTGATATATAATACAACGGACAATGTATTTAAAGTGAATACCGGTACAGCTGCAGCACCTGTTTGGACTCCTTTTTTATACAGCGGAAATGCTATTACTTCTATTAATGGTTTACTAAATACAACCCAAACATTTGCAACAGGAACCAGCGGAACTGACTTTAGTATTAATAGTTCCGGTACTACGCATACGTTTAATATACCCACCGCATCAGCAACTAACAGGGGTGCACTATCATCTGCTGATTGGAGTATTTTTAATAATAAGCAAAATGTATTAGGGTTCACACCTTATAATGCAACAAATCCATCCGGTTATATTTCTTCATCCAGTATAGCAGGTGCAACAGATGCAACAATTACTACACCCGCAAACGGCCAGATATTGCAGTATAATATTGTTACTGGTAAATGGGTAAATGCTACACCCACTTATTTAAGTTCGTATACGGAAACTGATCCTGTGGTGAAAGCTCTTAATGGTATTGTTAAAAGTAATGGAACAACCATTAGTGCAGCAGTAGCCGGAACAGATTACGTAATTCCATCGGGTAGCATAACTGGTAATGCAGCAACAGTTACCACCAATGCAAATTTAACGGGTGAAGTTACCAGTGTTGGTAATGCCACCACAGTAACCAATGCGGCAGTTATTGCAAAGGTTTTAACCGGGTATGTTTCAGGTGCAGGAACGGTTGCAGCTTCGGATAATATTTTACAGGCCATGCAGAAAATTAATGGCAACGATGCTTTAAAAGCGCCACTTGCTTCGCCCACACTTACCGGCACCCCTTTAGCGCCAACCGCAACAGCGGGTACAAATACAACTCAAATTGCTACTACCGCTTTTGTAACTGCTGCTGTAAGCAGTGGCACCGCAACTAACTTCACTGGCAGTTTAGCGGGTGATGTTACAGGTACACAAAGCGCAACAGTTGTTGGAAAAATAAATGGTACTTCTTTAGCCGGATTATCAACGGGAATTTTAAAAAATACAACTACAACGGGCGTACCGTCCATAGCCGTTGCTGCGGATTTTCCGACACTAAACCAAAGTACAACAGGTAATGCAGCAACAGTTACTACCAATGCAAATTTAACGGGTGAAGTTACCAGTGTTGGCAATGCCACCACCGTAACCAATGCGGCGGTTATTGCAAAGGTTTTAACCGGCTATGTTTCAGGTGCAGGAACAGTTGCAGCCTCGGATAATATTTTACAGGCCATGCAGAAAATTAATGGCAACGATGTTTTAAAAGCGCCACTTGCTTCGCCAACGCTTACCGGCACCCCTTTATCGCCAACTGCAACAGCTGGTACAAATACAACTCAAATTGCTACTACAGCTTTTGTAAATGCTGCGGTAAGCAGTGGCACCGCAACTAACTTCACCGGCAGTTTAGCGGGTGATGTTACAGGTACACAAAGTGCAACAGTTGTTGGAAAAATAAATGGTATTTCAATGGCAGGATTAACAACGGGTATTTTAAAAAATACTACAGCAACAGGTGTTCCTTCTATAGCGATTGCAGCTGATTTCCCTACACTCAATCAAAATACAACAGGCACGGCAGTGAATGTAACAGGTATCGTTGCAGTAGCCAATGGCGGCACAGGATTAACCACAGTAACCACCGGAGATTTATTGTATGGGTCAGCTACCAACACATGGAGTAAGTTGCCAATTGGCACTAATGGACAAGTGCTTACATTAACCAGTGGCATCCCATCATGGATAACTAACCCCGGCGCAAGTGCATGGAGTTTGACTGGCAACTCAGTTACCGCAGGATCTCAATTTTTAGGCTCATCAAATAATGTGTCGTTAAGAATGAGAACCAATAATACAGAAAGGGTAACTGTAGATAGTATTGGTAATGTAGGTATCGGCGTAACTAACCCCGCTGTTCAGTTGGTAGTTAAAGACGAAATAGACATTAAAAGATCAGCAGCGATGTCACAATTACTGTTTACAAATACTGCTGGCTCAGGTGATTTTAGAATCGGTGGTGATGGAGGTGATATTTTTTGGCAAGGGGGGGGTGGAAGATCTTTACAAATGGGTTCATACTGGACAACTATTTTAGGAGGCGACAGGCAATCTTCTACATTCCCTTCCTTTATTAATGGAACTGGCAATACAGGAGTATTGGTACAAGGCCAAAGAGATGCCAGTGTACCGCTCGCTATTCAGGCCAATTCTGCAACGCAATCGGCTAATCTTACAGAGTGGCGCAACGCTACCGGTACTATTTTAAATGTGGTCAATAAAAATGGAAATGCTGGTATTGGTGCTGCTACTTTTAATGCCACCAATCCTGAAAAATTATTGGTAGATGCAGGCACTACCACTTCGGTAAATGCGATTACAGGAAAAGGGAACATCAACAGTTACCTTCAATTGAACATCCAGAATAATTCAGGAGGTACAAATTCATCATCCGATGTAGTAGCCACAGCCAATAATGGAGATGAAGCTACTAACTATGTTGATATGGGTATTAATGGAGGAGGCAATACAAGTAATATAATGGGAACAGCGGATGATGCTTATTTATACAACATGGGGCAAAATTTTTTTATTGGAACCGGAGGTAGTGGAAAAGCATTACTATTTTTAACAGGCGGAACCGATTCTGCAACAAATGAAAGAATGCGGATTGATGGTATCGGTAATGTAGGTATTGGAACTGCAGCACCAACTGCAATTTTACATCTTAAAGCAGGAAGTGCTGCTGCTAATACGGCGCCGTTGAAATTTTCAAGTGGAGTTAATTTAAGTACTCCGGAAGCTGGTGCGGTTGAGTTTAACGGAACCCATTTTTATGGTACCATAGGCGCTACCCGTTATCAGTTAGATCAGCAAACGCCCAGTTCTTTTACCGGCAGTTTGGCGGGTGATGTTACAGGCACACAAAGCGCAACAGTTGTTGGGAAAATAAATGGTACCGCCTTATCAGGATTAGCCACCGGTATTTTAAAAAACACAACAGCAACAGGTGTTCCTTCTATAGCGATCGCAGCTGATTTCCCTACGCTGAATCAAAATACAACTGGTACGGCAGTGAATGTAACAGGTACCGTTGCAGTAGCCAATGGCGGCACAGGATTAACCACAGTAACCACCGGAGATTTATTGTATGGGTCAGCTACCAACACATGGAGTAAGTTACCAATTGGCACCAATGGACAAGTGCTTACATTAACCAGTGGTATCCCATCATGGATAACTAACCCCGGCGCAAGTGCATGGAGTTTGACTGGCAACTCAGTTACCGCAGGATCTCAATTTTTAGGGTCAACAAATAATGTCTCGTTAAGGTTTAGAACCAATAATATTGAAAGAATGTTGATAGACAGTATCGGGAAAATAGGCATTGGAACCAATACTCTCACAGAAGCATTGAATGTAAATGGAAATATGGCATTAACTACTGCCACTGCAAAGGTAATTGGCACCACAGGTAATTTAACATTTGAACAAAACGGCGATACTTACGGAACAACAAGATTAAGCCTTCAAAACCGTAATGGGGTTAACGGCGCTATATTTGAACAGGCTGGTTCTGTAGATTTGGTAGATTTTGTATTTAAGGGATTAACCAATCAAAGAAATATACGGTATGAAAACAGATCGGCTTTTTCTTACTTGGGATATCCAAACCCAGAGTTCCAAATAGGTATTGCAAGTGACCCAACTTTTGTTGTTTCTGATAATTCTTCTGCTTTTAGAAGAGGGACAGTAGGTATTGGCATAACAGCCCCTACAGCACTTTTACACCTTGGCGCTGGTACTGCAACTGCCGGTACTGCACCATTAAAATTTACTTCCGGTACAAATCTTACTACTCCTGAAAGCGGAGCCGTAGAGTTTAATGGAACTCACTTTTATGGAACTGTTGGTGCTACCCGTTACCAATTAGATCAGCAATCAACTATTTTCGCTGGCAGTTTCTCAGGTGATGTTACCGGAACCCAGAGTGCAACTGTTGTTGGAAAAATAAATGGTACTTCAATGGCTGGTTTAGGAACAGGTATTTTAAAAAATACTACCGGCACAGGTGTGCCTTCAATTGCAGTGGCATCTGATTTCCCAACTTTAAATCAAAATACCACCGGTACTGCATCCACTGTTACAACCAATGCGAATTTAACAGGCGAAGTTACCAGTGTTGGCAATGCTACAACTGTAACCAATGCTGCTGTTATTGCAAAGGTTTTAACAGGTTACACTTCGGGCGCAGGTACAATTGCAGCTTCGGATAATATTTTGCAAGCAGTTCAAAAAATTAATGGCAACGATGCCTTAAAAGCACCCCTTGCATCCCCAACACTTACCGGTACACCTTTAGCACCAACAGCAGCAGCCGGTACAAATACAACCCAAATTGCTACTACTGCTTTTGTAAATACTGCTTTAACTGCCTCTGCCTGGTCGTTGACCGGTAATACGGGAATTACACAACCGGCTGCTCCTGCTACCTATGGAACATCTACTTTAGGAGCAGCAGAAAATTTTTTAGGAACTAAAGATGCAAAAGATTTGGTGTTAGCAACAAACAACCTTGAAAGAATGCGGGTTTTGAACAGCAATGGTTTCCTGGGTATTGGAACTTCCACCCCTTCTAAACCGTTAGATATTGTACAAAATTTATCCAATAATGGATTGATGAAATTACAAAATACCAGTACAACGGGCTATTCGTCACTTGATATATGGAGTAACACTACCCAGGTTGGTAATATTGGATTTTCCAATAGTGGAGCATCCTATCCCAATGCTTTTTATCTGGCCACTAATACAACCAATAGTATGGTGTTTGCTACCAATAATGCTGAAAGATTACGAATAGATGGCAGCACCGGTAATGTAGCTATTGGAACTCCTACTTTCAATGTTGCTAACCCTGAACAATTTGTAGTTGATGCAGGAACAACTACTTCTGTAAATGCTATCGTAGGTAAAGGTTCTATCAATAATTACCTGCAGTTAAATATTCAGAATACTTCTTCCGGTACCAGTGCATCATCAGATGTAGTTGCTACCGCCAATAATGGCGATGAAACTACAAATTTTGTAGACATGGGTATCAACGGTGGAGGCAATACCAATAATATAATGGGCGGTGCCAATGATGCTTATCTGTATAACCTTGGGCAGAATTTTTTAATAGGAACTGGTACTGCGGCAAAATCTCTTGTATTTCTAACAGGTGGTTCTGTACAATCAACCAATGAAAAAATGCGTATTGACGGAAGCGGCAATGTAGGTATTGGAACCAATACCCCTACATCTACTTTATCAGTTGCAGGATCGCAAAGTGTTAGTTACAGGAATGGTACAGGTGCGTATACCGTTTTAAATACTGATTATGTAATTATTAATACTGGTGGCAGTACTCCTACATGGACCTTGCCTTTAGCAAGCAGTTATGCTGGCAGGGTTTACAGGTTAATTAACCATGGTACTACAAGTGTAACCTTATCACAAGCTGTTACTACCGCCAATGGCACAACATCTACCACCCTTGTAAATACAGCAGGAAGCAATACTTATGAAATAATATCTGACGGTTCAGTATGGAGAAAAATGAATTAGAAGAAATTAATTTCGGGTTGGAAAATTCAAAGCATTTATTAAACATTAAAGAGTTCTATTTGTAAGATTAATAATAACACCCGAACTTTTTTACCTGTTTTGAGGCAATCTTCAGAGTTAAATGGACGCTTCAAAAATTATTTTTAAAGAGGTAACTGATTGTGAAATAGTAAAGATTTTTTTTAAAAATACACTCATACAAAAACGTATAAGTTAGTACCTCTTCCTGCTTTCCGCATTTTTTACTTTAAAATTAAAAGGTTAGAACATCAGTAAGTTAAATATGTTTCAGGTGATTTTGGGTGCCATAAAATTAAAGTTCATAGACACTGTAATTTGTTTATAAGGAAAAAGAAAATCCGAATGATAAATAATGCATTCGGGCAGTGGAAAACATTATTTCAGATTTATAATTCAGCACCATATTACAACTTAGAATAGATATCATTTACTTTTCTATCAGCAATAAAAACATTTCCGCAACGTGCCATGTATGTGGCATGGCTTAATTTTATATTCACCAATTTTTCATCAATTATTTTCATCCCGTTATAATTCGCATCGCTGGCGTGGGCTTTCCACGAAAGCAAATAAAAGCTTTCACTAACCATACCTTTTTGTTCGCCAAAAAAATGATCTTCTGCCCATACAAGACACGGCCAGTTTTCGCTGCTGCCTGCATCAAAACGGTCTCAGTTCACATGTTCGTTTTTATACTCCCATCAAAAAAGAGCTGAATAACTGTCATATACTTTAGGAATATGAAAATACGCCATTTTAATTTTCAAAAATATATACACCTGCTCCGTTAATTGTTTTAAGTACGCATAGTATTCCGGCGGAATGATCATTTCTTCCCCCACTTTCCAGTTGTAAAGCGTATCTCCTGAAATTGCATCAACCAAGCTCCCGTTTTTATATCATTTTTTTACGGTCGCCCATACCAAACAAATACAATTCTATATCCGCCATTGTACATTGGCTGGTATGTTCTTTTCTTAAAACATCAAGCGCAGCCTTGTATTCCTGCAATTTTTTTTGGAGTTCTTTTACGGTTGCCTGCGCATAGCTATCTTGCTGCAAAAAAAGAAAATTAAAAAATATTTTCATTGATTGTTTCAGCATCTACAATATGATTGTAAACCTATCAAACATAAGGAATGAGTAATCTTTTATCAGCCGGATGAGTTTGATTTTTTAAATCCGCCACCCTGCATTGAATAAACTTTTATCAGTTTTTCTCTCCGCTGGCAAGTTTAATCACAAATATTCCTAAAGGCGAAGTGTCTCCGGGTTGAATGGCAGAAAGATCCACGGTAAGATTTTTACCTTCTTGTTTCCACTGCAAAGATTTGTTTTTACCCAACAGCATAGCTTTTGAACCTGGCATAACCGTAATATCTTTTAGTAAAAGTTTTGAACGGTAAGAAGGAACAATGCAATAAATGTCTTTATTTTTCTGCGTAAAAAAACTTTCAATACTGGCTGTGTCTTTACGGGGAACAACCATTTTGGCCACGCTGTAATCTGCCATAAAACTGGCATCTTTTTTTGTTATGCGTTTACCTTCACTCCATTGGGCAGGTGTTTTCCATGCTTCCGTTTCATAGATTGCTTCACCATTTATTTTTAACCAATCACCCATATCAATCAGGCGTTGTTGCATTATTACCGGAATTCTTCCATCGGCAGTTGGCCCTATATCCAGCAATAAATTACCACCTCTTGAAACAATATCACAAAGCATTAAAATAAGATCATTACTTGTTTTATAATCTTCTAATTGCTCATTGCGGTTATACCCGTAAGAATGGCCGATACCCTGGCTTTCTTCCCAGATGACATTCGCATCCATGCCACTTCCATATTCTGAAGTTGTATAAGTAGCGCCTGTATTTTTGCCACGGGTATTGTTGCCCCAGCGGTCATCAACCACCACTTCTTTTGCAACAGGAGATTCATTAAAAAGCCAGGCCAGCAATTCGGTGCTGCGCCATGCAGTGTCTGATAATTCCCATTCGCCGTCAGAAAAAATTACAGAAGGTTTGTATTTGGTAACGAGGTCTTTAAACTGCGGGAACAGGTGATCGCTGACAAACTTTTTTTTATCGGTTTGCCACAAAGGATTGAACCATTCATACAAAGAATAATAATACCCCATCTTTAATCCCTTAGTGCGAACCGCATTGGTAAGGTCGCCCAACAGATCTCGTTTAGGCGTTCCGGTTACAGCATTCCAGGAACGGCCCCAGTCGCGGTCTGCTTCGGCACTGTTCCAAAGGCAATATCCTTCATGATGTTTAGAAGTAAGCACTACATATTTAGCACCTGATCTTTTAAACACATCAGAAGTATAAGCCCGCCCAATTCCATGGTTGAGAGCATGATAAAGTTTCTTCTTGATCCATTTTTTTCATAAAGTGTATTTAGAATTTTATTTATTTAATGTTCTATTTTAAATTTAGTTTCTATCCACCCAGTAAAATCAAAATATTTTCCCAGTTGCATTTCGTACTTATCTTTTTTAATGGCAGATATGGATGGTAATATTTTATTCCACATTACCATATTTTTAATGTAATTATTTTTATCAGGATGAAACTTTAATGTTTTAAAAACAACCACTTCTGTTTTGAGCAATTTTTCTTTGTTACCTGATGAACGTTTGTAAGAACGAATGGCATATTGAAGGTATTCCAAATTACTATCTTCGTAATGTATAACAATTGCAAGCAGCCGGGATGCTTTATACACCATCGATTGAAAATTAATTTTTCCAACCAGAATTATTTCGTTTAAATATTTGCTGGCCTTTTTAAAATTTTTAACTTTGTAATAAGCTAATCCACAGCAAAAAAACAACTCCATTTGTTTTTCATCAATTATTATTTTATTTGTTTTTAATAATGCGGGGCTAATAGTTTTAATAAAGTTTAAAGCGCCGGTAAAGTTATTAGATGCAATTAAAATATTCAACTGGTAAATATTAATAATTTTGCGGGCCTGTAACCGAAAAAATTCTGGGTACACAGGTACATCAAGGCAGCTCGTTTTTTTAATAAAAAAAAGCATTTCATCATAGCGTTTAATTGCCCTTAAACTATCAAGTATCCCTTCAAGCGAAGACAGGTAATCTGCAGGCGGGCTGCTCCATAAATCTATATTCTGTTCAAATAATTTATTTAACTCATAAAAAGTTTTCAAGGCAGATTTATAGTCTCCTATGTCTGTAAAAAAGAAAGACTGAAATAGCAGATGTAATTTTTTAGATTCGTAATTATTTTTATTCCTGCCGGTTACCAAACCCAATTCATTCAACACAAGGTCATTCAATCTTTTTTTATTTTCTTCTGATGATATTTTTCCGGAATGGCTTAACCGGTATCTTAGTATTTCGTGTAAAGAATAATGCTCCTGCGTGTTAAGCATATCTTTTAAAACTTCCCTTGCTTTTACCTGCTTTTGAATTAGGTCTTTTTCTGTTAAGTCATTAAAATTTAATTCTGCAACATAATTAAGTTCCTGCCTTAAAATAAAATATTCCATTAAATGGTTTTGAGATTTAGCGGCTACCTGCTGCAATTTTTTTAATTCTTTGAAACCTTCTTCATTAAGGGAACGCTCCTGCAAAACTTGTATTTTAAGCATTCCGTGAAATAACCGGAACATATTGTCATCCTTAATTTTACCCTGTATCAAAGAATCGGTCAGCATATTTAAAAGATACCGGGCCGTGTTATTAACCGATGAAGAAGGATGAATTTTATTGTATTTTTCTTTAAGCGAAGCAGGTTCAGCAACATTGCTGCGGTCAATTAAATCAAATAAAAATAAATAATCTTTATTGCCAGTTTGCTTTTTAGTTGAAAGTTTAAATTTTCTTTTTTCAACTTTCGACATTGACTTTATAAGTAGTATTATATCATGCTGAAGCATATAAACGGGTTTAAAATTTTGAATTAAATTACATGTTTGAAATTACAACGAGTTGATAGGCATATAATTAAAAGGTTATTTTTATTAAAAGTAGTATAATAGGATTATTATTTTTAATTAAAATTGGTAAAATTAACTCCAACACCTTAAATACATTCGTTTCACGATTCAACAAACCTACTCAATTAACATGCAGCCAAAAAAAATCTTAATTATAGGAAGTACCAACATGGATATGGTTGTAAAAACAAAACATATTCCGGCACCGGGCGAAACAGTTCTTGCAGGTTCTTTTTTTATGAATCCCGGCGGTAAAGGGGCAAACCAGGCAGTAGCTGTAGCAAGGCTTGGCGGCAACACCTGTTTTATTTCAAAGGTTGGCAATGATGTATTCGGAAAACAATCCTCGCAGTTATTTGATGAAGAAGGCATTAATACCAGTTACCTTTTATCAGATGATGAACTGCCATCTGGCGTTGCATTAATAACAGTTGATCAAAGAGGAGAGAACAGCATAGTGGTTGCTTCCGGTGCTAACGGAAATCTTTATCCCAAACATTTAAAAGAAGCAATGAATGAAATTGCCGGGGCATTTATCATAATGATGCAATTGGAAATACCAATGGAGACGGTAGAATTCATTGCAAAATTTGCAGCCTCTAAAAATGTTATGGTTATTTTAGACCCTGCACCGTCCAGCGATTTATCTGTTGAATTATTAGGCTATATAGATATTATTACCCCTAACCAAACAGAGGCGGAAATGTTAAGTGGGATAAAAGTGCACAGCATTGAAAGTGCAAAAAAAGCAGCCAGGGCTATTTATGCCAAGGGTGTTAAACATGTGGTTATAACAATGGGTGCGCTTGGTGTGGTAATATGCAGTGAAGGAAAAATACATTTAGTTGAAACGCCAAAGGTAGAAGCATTAGATACTACTGCCGCAGGCGATGTTTTTAACGGAGGCCTTGCAGTGGCTCTATCAGAAGGTAAAACACTTGTTGATGCCGTTTATTTTGGATGCCTGGCTGCTGCTGTTTCGGTAACCAGGCTGGGCGCACAATCATCCATTCCTTATAGAAATGAAATTATTGCAGCAAACATGGCGTTTGAAAAAATTATTTAACAATCAATAAAACAGATCCATATAATTTTCTTCAGTGCATCTATCTATAAAAACTTCATTATTCTTTTAAAAAAAAAATTAATAGTGCAGGGTAAAAAGAATGTACAGGTTTTTAAAAGATTCTTTCATAAAGAAAAGCAAAAATCACAACAATAAAATCGAAAAAACAAGCAGTCCATATTTACTTCATTTATTAAACTAACGATTATGCACCATGTAAACAATTTAAAAAAATTGTTATGGAAATTCCTTTTTTCAATAACAATTCTCTTTGCAATCCTTACAATTTCCCCAACCGGATATGCACAGGTTTCGTCTTCGGCTTTTAAAATAAGCGGCAAAATAGTTGATGCATCGGGAATAGCGGTAACCGGCGCTACCATTGCAGAAAAAGGGACTAAATCCGCAACCGCTTCTGAAAAAGATGGTTCATTCAGCTTGCCTCTTTCCAGCTTAAAAGCTATCGTGGTTATTTCGTTTATTGGATATGAAAACAAAGAAATAAACGTGAATGGGAAAAAGTTTTTAGATGTAAAACTACAGTTGACATCCAATGAACTAAGCCAGGTTGTAGTGGTGGGATATGGCACACAGCGGAAAGGTGAAGTAACCAGTGCAATTACAAGTTTAAAAACAGAAGATTTTAATAAAGGTAATATCAGCGACCCCGTTGGTTTATTACAGGGTAAAGTAGCAGGCCTTAATATAATTAATGCCGCAGGCGGAGACCCAAATAGTGATTTGCAAATACAGTTAAGGGGAGTATCAACCCTATCTGGCGGCACCGGCCCGCTAATTATAATAGATGGTGTGCTGGGTGGTGACCTTAACAGTGTAAACATTGAAGAAATAGAATCGATAGATGTATTAAAAGATGGGTCGGCTGCGGCAATTTATGGAACCAGGGGTACAAATGGGGTTATCATCATTACCACAAAAAAGGCTAAAATAGGAACGCATTCTATTGAGTTTTCTACATATGCATCTACCCAAACAGTAACAAAAAAATTGCGGAATTTAAATGCCGCTGAATACCGGAGCCTTCTAAAAACCTTATACCCTGGCAGGGAAAGTGAATTTGACCATGGTGCAAATACAGACTGGTTTAAAGAGATTACCCGGAGGCCAACAGATCAATATTATAACATTGCTTTTTCGGGCGGGGCAGAAAAATTCAGTTACCGGGCAGCCATCAATTACAGGACAGGGATGGGTTTGGTAAACAAAAATTCAAACGACCGCATACAGGCAAAAATTTCCATAAGTCAAAAAGAATTCAACAATAAATTAAATATTGATTATAGCTTAACCTATGCCCATACCAACCGAAAGTATGCGGATACATGGGCATTGCAACAGGCCTTCCGTTATAACCCAACCGAACCCGTTTATGATACTGCCAATAAAGCAGCAGGTGGTTACTACCGCAATGCCGGGCCTTTTGATTATTATAACCCCGTAGCATTGATTAACGAAAAAACAAATGAAGGATCTGAAGATGTTTTGACAGGAAGTGCAAACTTAAAATATACCATTGTAAAAGGTGTGAACTTGAATGTTTTAGGTTCCATAATACGTGGCTCAAACGAATTTGGATATTACGAAGGCAGGTATTACCCGATTGGTTTAGGCAACAATGGTACTGCTGCAAAAGGAGCCGGAACCAATACCAGCAAACTTTTGGAAATAAGCACCGATGTAAGGAAAAGTTTTGGCAATCATAACCTGCAGGCTGTTGCAGGCTACTCTTACCAGGATGGTTCAAACAGCAACATATATGCCTCCAATTCAAATTTTGATACAGACCTTTTTGGATATAATAATTTAGGTGCAGGTTATGGGCTTTCGGCCGGTACATCTAGGTTAAACAGTTATAAAGAAGCCAATAAGCTGATTGCTTTTTTTGGGCGCTTAACATACAATTACAAAAACAAATATCTTCTTACAGCTTCAGCCAGGTACGAAGGTTCTTCCCGCTTTGGCACCAATAATAAATGGGGAACTTTTCCGGCAGTAAGTGTTGGATGGAGAGTAAAAGAAGAAAGATTTTTAGCTGGTGTACAATGGTTATCTGAATTAAAATTAAGGGCAGGTTATGGCATAACAGGCAACCAGGATATTGGAAACTACCGCTCATTGCAATTGCTTACCACAGGCGGCCGGTTTTTATACAATGGCCAGTGGGTAACAACTTACCCGCCTGCAAGCAACCCAAACCCAAACCTTAAATGGGAAAGAAAAGCCGAAACTAATATTGGTGCTGACTTTGGCATTTTAAAAAATAAAATCTCCGGAAGTTTTGATTACTATGTAAGAAATACAAGCGATTTATTATGGACATATAGTGTGCCGGTACCACCCAATGTTTACAACCAGATTTATACAAATGTGGGTAAAATGAGAAACACCGGTATTGAGTTAACCATTAATACAAAGCCGGTAAGTACCAGCAATTTTAATTGGAATTCAAGTATTATTTACAGCCAGAACAGAAACAAGCTGGTCTCTTTTTCTGATACATCAAGGGGTTACCAGTTAACAGACCTTAAGCAGGGCTGGCTTGGCTCTGACCTGCAAACATGGACACACCAGATAATTGAAGGCGGCCCTATTGGTAATTTTGTAGCAGTTGTTTATAAGGGTATAGATAAAGATGGCAATGCTATTTTTGATGATAAAAATAAAGATTCAATAATTACAGATGCAGACAGGCAGGTAATAGCCAATGCATATCCAAAATTTCAGTTAAGTTTCAGCAATACATTTCAATATAAAAACTTTGATCTTAATGTTTTTTTTCGGGGAGTGTTTGGCAACCACGTACTTAACATGCACAGAATGTATTTTGAAAACTACAGTTATTTTAGTAACAAAAATATACTGCTGTCTGCAAATGATTATCCCAATTTTAAAGGCAAGGCAGAATATTCTTCCCGCTACATAGAAGATGCTTCTTACATCAAACTTGATAATGTTACCCTTGGATATAATTTTAAAGTAAACAATAAAGTTTTTAAAAAAGCCCGCATTTACATAACAGGCCAGCAACTGATGACCATCACAAAATACAAAGGTGTTGATCCGGAAATTACACTTTCAGGGCTTAACCCCGGTGTTGATGATTACTCTTATTATCCAAGAACAAAAAAATATACCATTGGCATTAATGTAGGTTTTTAACATCAATCAATTTAAATTTAAAAACATGAAAAATAATATAAAAATTGTTATAGGCATTCTCGCCGCAAGCATGGCATTCTCCTGCACCAAACTTGATGAAAAAGTTTATTCATCTGTTGCAGCCGCTAATTTTTTTAGAAACGAACAGGAAGTAATGCTGAACGTTGGCCGTACTTACAGCCAGTTGCGGCAAATTATGAACAGGTGGGGCGCCGGCAGCATGTCGCTTGTTACATCCGGTGAATGCATCATTCCTTTTAGGGAAACAAACCTGTGGTGGGATAATGGTACCTGGATTGATTTGTACAAACATAATTTTAATTCAAACAACCCTGCAATAGGTGGCGGATGGAGTTTTTGTTTTGATGGTATTTCTATTTGTAACCAGGTGCTTTACCAGGTTCAATCTTCGCCGGTGCAGTTTGCAAAAAAAGAAAGCATTATTTCAGAAATAAAAATTTTAAGGGCATT
Source organism: Ferruginibacter sp. (assembly GCA_025359625.1). Lineage (GTDB taxonomy): Bacteria > Bacteroidota > Bacteroidia > Chitinophagales > Chitinophagaceae > Ferruginibacter. Next base: position 5,476 of record JANYFT010000230.1, on the reverse strand, counting down.
TTATTATTACAAAGCCATTGACTGGTTTGGCAACATCCCCATTACTACAGATTTTAAGGATACCAAAATTCCACCGCAAAAAACAAGGGCAGAGGTGTTTCAATTTATAGAAAAAGAGATCAATGAAAATGCAGCTAAGCTTGATCCGTTTACCACTGCTGAAAATTATGGCCGGGTTACACAGGCAATGGCTTATACAATGCTTGCAAAATTGTATTTAAACGCCAATGCGTGGACGGGTGTTGCCAAGTGGGATGAGGCTGCAAAAGCCGCAGAAGCCGTTATAAGCATGGGGCATTATACTTTAAGCCCTGATTACTTTTCAAATTTTGCAGTACAAAATGAAAGCTCCAACGAAAATATATTTGTAGTGCCTTACGATAAAGTAAATACAGGCGGCTGGGATGACGGGCTGATACTGCATTGCTGGAGTTTGCATTTTTTAAGTTCTCAGACTTTTGGTTTTATTGCATTTACCTGGGACGGGTATGCAGGCACAGAGTCGTTGTACAACTCCTACGATAAAAAAGATAAGCGCATTAATACCTGGCTGGAAGGCCCGCAGGTAACTGCCAGTGGCGAGCCGCTGATGCTGGCACCTGGCAGGCAGCTTACTTACAGGCCGCATGTAAAATCTTTATATAATTTAGGTGCTGATGTTGCTCTATTGGATGATGGGGTACGCTTTAAAAAATACGAGTTTGAAAAAACTTTAAAAGATGGCGAATCTATGAGCAATGACTGGGTTGAATTCAGGTATGCCGATGTGCTGATGATTAAGGCAGAAGCACTGATGCGCAAAAATGGTGCAGCTACAGCTGAGGTACTTGCACTGGTAAACCAGGTTAGAAGCCGTGCCTACGGCGGAAGTACCAATGATTATACAGCAAGTACATTAACTACCGATGAATTTTTAGCAGAACTTGGGCGTGAGTTTGCCTGGGAAAATCACCGCAGGCAGGATCTAATCCGTTTTAATAAATGGAACAATGCTTGGTTTGAAAAACCGGCAGGCGACGACCACTTAAAATTATTTCCGATACCAAACTGGGTACTTGATGTAAGCCCACAATTAAAACAAAATTCCGGTTATTAATATAAATAAAATTATGAAAAAAGCAATCTTACTTATTTGCATTTGCCTGAACCTTTTTGCAACGGCACAAAAAAAAGCTAACCTGTCATTAACAGGTAAGGCAACAAAAACACTTTCAAAAAATGTGTTGAAAGATAAAATAAAAGGCGGATGGGCCGGGCAAACTATAGGCGTAACATTTGGGGGGCCGTATGAGTTTCGATTCCAGGGCACGTTTATCGGCGACTATCAACCGCTGTTGTGGTATAATGGCTACCTTAAAACTACAATGGTTGACAACCCCGGGCTGTATGATGACCTCTATATGGATTTAACCTTTGTTGATGTATTTGAAAAATATGGATTGGATGCTCCGCTTGATTCTTTTGCCAATGCTTATGCAAATGCAGGTTATATGTTATGGCATGCCAACGAAGCAGGGCGGTACAATATTTTAAATGGCATTAAGGCGCCAATGAGCGGGCATTGGTTAAACAACCCTCATGCAGATTGTATAGATTACCAGATTGAAAGTGATTTTGCTGGCTTGATGAGCCCCGGAATGCCTAATACTGCTTCTGCTATCAGTGATAAAATTGGCCATATAATGAACTATGGCGATGGCTGGTATGGCGGTGTGTATATTGGTGCCATGTATTCACTGGCTTTTGTTTCGGATGATATAAATTACATAGTAACCGAAGCTTTGAAAACAGTGCCAAAGCAAAGCGAATTTTATCAATGCATCAATGATGTAATCAACTGGAAAAATAAATACCCCGCCGATTGGAAACAAACCTGGTTTGAAGTACAGAGAAAATGGGCAAACGATATCGGGTGTCCCGAAGGTGTGTTTGCACCTTTTAATATAGATTCCAAAGTAAATGCAGCCTATGTGGTAATGGGTTTATTGTATGGTAATAAAGATTTTACCAAATCGCTTGAAGTGGCTACCCGTTGCGGGCAGGATGCCGATTGCAATCCGTCTTCTGTTGGCGGAATTTTAGGTGCTGTGTTAGGGTATGATAAAATTCCTGCTTACTGGAAAATGGGATTGCAAGAAGCAGAAGATATTGATTTTAAATACACAACCATGAGCCTTAACCACACTTATGATGTTAGCCTAAAACATGCTTTGCAAAACATTGAACGCAATGGCGGAAAGATTAATGGTGATAACATAAGTATTCAATTTCAAACCCCTGTTGCTGTTAAATTTGAAAAAAGTTTTAGCGGCCAGTATCCTGTAAAAAAGATACCGGTAAAATGGAATGACAGTAAAGATGAAATAAGTTTTGATTTTAACGGAACCGGTTTTGTTTTGAGAGGCGATGCGTCGCAATGGGACAGTAAATCTGATTATGTATTTAACACCCAGGTACTGCTTGATGGAAAAATTATTGAATCGCCAAAGCTGCCGGTAAGTGCTACCACACGGCGTCATGAGTTAAGCTGGAAGTATGAATTGCCTAAGGGAAACCATACAGTAACATTCAAAATATTAAATCCATCAAAAGAGCACAACATCCGTACAGACGAAGCCATTATTTATTCAGACCATGCTGTAGATGGCATGCAATTAAACGTAGAAGCAGCTAAGTAATTATTGTTTTTTATCGGCCCTTTAAATTTTTATCTTAACAGGCAACTGAAATAAAACATAACTAAAATGCTAAAAAATAATTACTGCCAATTTTTTTTGTTACTGCTATGTTGTTTTAATTCAACAAAAGCGCAACAAAAATTTTTTGTATTAAACAAAAAAGTGAACATGTATCATGCATCGCTTGATTCGTTGCGGAAACTATATAACCACAAAAGAAGTGTGCCCACGGTAGATTTTTATTTATTTGGAATGGGTAGCCGTACAAAAATGATTTATAAGAATGGCTTGCTGCTTAACGCCATTACTGGTGATACTTTATACAGATGGCCGATAAAAAATCAACTGATTGTTCCTTCAGAGTATTATGTATATATAGCAACAACAGATAAAAAAACCGTTCACATTTTTGAAGACAGCACAGGTGTGTACTTAGTGGTAAATGGCAACAAAAAAACTTTATCGCAAAGCCATCTTTGTCTGCCAGAATTTAAAGAGTATCTTTTTGCGCCTGTATTAAAAGTGCTGCATCATGAAGTACTGATAAATATTATTAATGGAAAACCCGTACCAAATTTACTGGTATATAAAAAACCCTGGTACCGCGATGCTACGCTGATGGCAATGGTTTTACAAAAAACAAATAATGTGTCACTCATTAAACAATGGATACTGGGCATTAAAGATCCTTTTGACAGGAACAACCATGATATTGCAGAAGCAGATAATCCCGGGGAAGTCTTGTTTTTGCTGTCACTTGTTACAGATAAAAATTATCCGCTTGTTAACATAATCCTTGATTCGGTTAAGCAGTTTATCAAAGGCAATTATATAGAAGGGCTTACCGATTATGCAGCACATCCGGTGTTTCAAACCAAGTGGCTTAAGTTTGGCTTACAGGCATTGCACTTGAAAGATACTTTTAACATTCCCAAAGTATACGACAATTATTCTTCCCTTTTTTGGTGGACTTATAAAAATGAACATGTAAAAGGAAATATTTTTGATGAAGGTGCAGGTAAAGATTATCCTTATCTTGTTTGGGCAGAAGATCATTTTTACGAAACACACAATGGGTGGTTGCCCGACAGGGATTATCCATTAACCTGGGAAGCCAATGCAAGTGATGCTTATTACCCTGCAATGAAAAAGCTGGACAATGTTTTTGTGCAAAAAAAATTATGTTCACCTCATACATGGCATGCAGCCGAAATGTTTTTGCTGCTGAGTGAAACTAGTAAAAATTAATAAAATTTAAAAACCACTATTCATGTTTATTGTACAAAGTTATTCGCTGGCTATTTTGTTTTGTGTAGTTACAATGTTATGCTGGGGTTCCTGGGCAAACACACAAAAGCTTGCCGCCTCAAGCTGGCGATTTGAATTATTTTATTGGGATTATGTGTTGGGCATTTTACTGGTCTCACTGTTGTTTGCAATCAGCCTTGGCAGCAATGGCGCCCGTGGCAGAAGTTTTATGGAAGATCTTTCACAGGCAGACAGAAACAACATTTTTTCTGCAATTATTGGAGGGATAATTTTCAACGCTGCGAATATATTATTAGTTGCCGCCATCGCTATAGCAGGTATGGCGGTTGCTTTTCCGGTAGGTATTGGTTTGGCATTGGTAATTGGCGTAATCGTTAATTATATTGCCAATCCTGTGGGCAACCAAATGTTGTTATTTAGTGGTGTTGCATTAATTGTTGTTGCCATTCTGCTTAATGCGAATGCGTATAGAAAAATGCAATCCGGAAATAAAAACGCTTCTACAAAAGGGCTGGCGCTTTCTATTGTCGCAGGCATATTAATGGGCTTTTTTTATAAATATGTAGCAGCTTCCATGTTTCCTGATTTTAATGTTCCGGTAGCAGGTAAGTTGAGCCCTTACACCGCTGTAGTTTTCTTTTCCATTGGCATATTACTTAGCAACTTTTTATTTAATACACTGCTGATGCGAAAGCCATTCTCAGGTACGCCGGTTAGTTATTCTGATTATTTTAGAGGTGGGTTTAAAAACCACATTATCGGTATCCTCGGCGGCGCTATATGGTGCATTGGCATGTCTTTCAGCATTATTGCTTCGGGTAAGGCCGGGCCTGCCATCTCGTATGGATTGGGACAGGGAGCAACAGTGGTTGCAGCTATTTGGGGCATCTTTATCTGGAAAGAATTTCGAAATGCACCTAAAGGAACTTCAACAGTTTTAAATGTTATGTTGCTGCTTTATTTAATAGGGTTGAGTTTAATTATTGCTGCGAGGTAGAAAATGACTTTCTAAAAAAATATATTTTCAGGATTATCACTAAATTATTTCTTTATACATTATCGTTCATCACTTATGTTTTTAATCATCTTTTTCAATCCCGAAAAGTATAATCTTTGCTGATGGCTCATTAAAAGTTGCATTAATTATTGCCCTTCCTTTGTTATCTTTTTTTATTTCTACTCCATCATTTTTCCAAAGCGGTGAAACAACCGGATGTTGCGTGACGTATGAATATTTTCCTTTGCCCGCAAACATTACCACACATCCTTTTCCGGTTGCGGGGTTTATCTTTTCATAAATCTCCGGGCTGCCACCGGGATCGCCCGTTTGTACCATTTGAGCCGACGTGATATCTTCTCTTACCTGTTTGTATCTTGTCAAAACCGAATCAAAAAGCTTCACCCCGTCATCAGATGTTTTTAATATCTCTCCCCATATTCCATTCTGCCCAAGTATTAGCGAACCCATATTTATGATCTGCGAATTACGTGGTTCATCAGGCTGGTAATGTGTTAAAAAAAGTATAGAA
>JANYFT010000206.1 GCA_025359625.1 Ferruginibacter sp. | reverse complement strand
AGCTTTTCACCGGCATGTAATGTAAAGCTTACATGGCGGTTAGCCCATCGTTCTGAGTGGTGATACCTGAAACCAACATTGTCAAAAACAAACCCGGTTTGTATAGGCTTTGGAAAAGGCCTCGCATTGTTAGCCATTTTTATTTTGGGCTGAATGTCAAAAAAATCAAAGAAGTCTTTCAGGTAAATAGCCCCTTGCGAAACAGTGGTAAAACGGGAAAGGATATTTTCCAGCAATGTTCTTAACTGCCGGAATGAAGCAGCCAAAAATGTAAGGGCCCCAATGGATTGCTTCCCTGATATGGTAGTGGCAATTATAAAAAAATAGGCTCCATAATAACCGGCACTGCCAAGGATTGCAAAGATGGTTCCCCATGACGACCGCTTTATTGCCAGTGCTTTGTTATCCAGGTAAAATTTATTGGATAGTTGCCTGAAGCGATCAGTAAGAAAACCGGCGAGATTAAAAATTTTTACTTCTTTGGCAGTTTCATCACTGGCCCCGATGTACCGTATATAATCAAGTTCCCTTCTTTCAGGTGTTTGCCTGCGGTTGAGTGCATAATTTTTATCATTAAAATAACGCTCTCCCAAAAAGGCAGGGATCACCGCAACAATCAGCAGTAATATCAGCCAGGGATTAAAAACCACCAGCCCCGCCGCAAGAAATAACATAGTGATGATATCCTGCACCTGGCTCAATACCTGCGACAGTAAAACGGTACGGCCCACTGTTTGCTGACGGGCACGTTCCAGCTTATCATAAAATGTGGAGTCCTCAAACTGATCGAGGTCTAAGGTGGCGGCATGCTCCATTATTTTTATACTGGTATGGTTAGCAAAAAGGTCGCCCAACAAGCTATCTACAAGATTGGTGGCCCGTGCTAATGCATCTGATAAAATGGCGAGGCCAAATTCAATCGCTATCAACTGCCATAAATATTTATGAGTTGCAGCAGTAGTATGGGTTAACAAAACTACCTGGTCAATAATTAGTTTGCCGGTGTATAAAATTGCCAGTGGTATGGCTGACCTTATAATACGCAATACAATATTGCAAATAGTAAATGATGGGCTGGTGCGCCAAACCATTTTAAAAAATGCGGGAAGATTACTGAGTGCTGAAAAGCGATCTTTAAAACTAATTGCTCCCATTGTTGTGTTGCTGTAAAATGTAAAACTATGTCAATTTTATTCTTTAGTAACAAAGGCATTTTGACAGCAACAATTTAAAAAAAGTTAAAAAATCATAATTGTATATTGCTATGCAATGAGCCCAATAACCTGGGCTTTTTGTTCATTTAAAAAAGTAGTAGTCACATCTGCCTGCCAATTTTATCCGTACATCTTTTTGTGAAAAAATTACTTTTAAAAATAGCTTGTTGCGTTTTCTTCATATGCTTTTACTCCGTTGCCAAAGCACAACTTACAGATAACAGTTCCACCTTTAGACATGTCAGCCACAACAGCTATTTCAGATTTCATTACGACAATGATTATTTTACTAAAACAGATGAATACTATACACAGGGCATAACGTTTGAATATGTGCACCCGTGCATACAAAAATTTCTGTTAGCAAAATTGTTATTGAAGCCCTACACAAGCAATCCACAGTATGGCATTACATTGAATATATTTGGCTACACCCCCACCAGCATTAGAAGCGACAGTATTTTGTATGGCGACAGGCCTTTTAATGCCAATATCTCTTTAAAAACATTTTTAATTCAGGTAGATGAAGTGCACAAACAACAGCTATCATCAGCATTTAGTATTGGTGTAATGGGGCCTGCTGCCTTGGGTTATCAGATACAGGATAATATTCACCGCTGGTTAAAAAATACTATACCCCGTGGCTGGCAATATCAGGTACAAAATGATATCATTCTCAACTATCAATTGAATTATGAAAAACAATTAGTGAATGCAGGTAATAATTTTTTACTGAATGCTACAGCCGAAGCAAGGGTAGGCACGCTCAATGATAAAGTATGCGGCGGATTTAATTTTATGGCGGGCAGGTTTAATAAAAGATTTTTACCGGTGATCTATAAAAAAAGAAAAGCAGAATATTATTTTTACGCCCAGAGCAGGTTGAATTTTATTGGCTACGATGCCAGTATGCAGGGAGGTTTATTTAACCGCAAAAATCCTTACACCATTGCAGCGGGCGATATTACGAGAGCTACGTTTCAGGCAGATGCCGGTATCATTGTAAATTTTAAAAAGCTCTATCTTTCCTATACCCAGTCATTACTTACCAAAGAATTTCGCACAGGTAAATATCACCGCTGGGGTGGTATAAGTGTTGGATTTGCCTTGTAGAAATTTATGATTTTAAAAAAGGAAAGGCTTTCCCCCCGATTAACCAAACTTTAAAAACAGCCATTTTTTACTTAAAGAATAGCGTTCCAGTAAAATACAAAATATTGTAAATAATATTATTACAGTAACCAATTGAAACAGGGATAAGTGAGCCTGTTGTTTCAACACCATCAACAAAGGATAATGCAACAGGTAAAGGGCATAACTGCCGGTTCCTGTTTTGTAAAATAAAAAATTAAATGCACTTTCTAAAGCAGCTACAAAAGAGTAAGGCAATTTTTTTCTTATCAGGTACAGCAGGTAAAAGCCAGCGGAAATAGCAGCGCCAAAAAATAATTTATAACCTGTTGCTGTCGGGTTTATAAAATAAATTACTGCTAAAAAAATAGCAAGGAACAGCAGCAAAATGATATCGGCATATTCTTGTTGTTTTTCAGCATAAGCGGCTGCTACAAAAAAACCTGCATACCACACAAAGAAAAGTGTAGCAAAAGCAATATATGGTACAAAGAAAAGTTTGTTGATAAATACACAAACCAGGGAAATGAAAAAAGAGGCAACCAATGCGATCCGGTTAATGTGCATGGTAAGTGTAGCAGATTTATACAACTTCAGAATGACCAACAAAAATACAGGCAGAAAAAAATAATAAAACATTTCAAACGATAAAGACCAAAATGGTCCATTATCCCCATATGGTGAAAACCAATTACCCTTGTATGATTTTGAGCATTGCAGAAAAAAAATATTCCCCAATAAGTTTTTTAAACTAAAGTCATCATTTGCATTAACTGCCTGCATGAGTACGCCACAAATAAAAGTAAACAGGATGGCAAAGTAATACAATGGTAGTATACGCTTTAGCCGGCGATAGGTGTAGTTATTAAAACTGCGGGCAGTTACGGGCATATCATTTTTCAAACCCAGGTAAATACAAAACCCTGAAAGAAAAAAGAAAAGCATTACTGCTTCCACATTTAAATTTGATACCAATTGAAAAATAGTTAAAAGCCAGTCGGGAAATTTACCCGCAAACAAATCAGGGAATCTTGTAAATACGTGATGAAACAATACTATAACTGCGGCAAGCCCCCTCGTACTGTCTAAAGTTTTTATCCGCTGCACTTAGTATGATTGTTGTGAAAAAAATTACTTTACTTCTTGTATTGTTTTTACCCGGTACACCTATTGATGCAGGTTATTTTGTATTGCTAAAAAAATGTTTTGTCGTTTTTAAAATACTTTACTGGCCTTACCTTTTTAACTACAGCAAGATAAATGTTTATCGCTGAATGATTTCAAATCTGGTAATTTACCGGATACCGCTGTCTGGCAGGGACAGCAGCCAGTGCCGCATTTTGCCTGGGCCAAAACAATTGGCCCCTATCCAAAATAAAAACTTATTTTACTAAAAAATTAGGGCTGCAATAATAAACAACCACACCACAAAAATGATCCACTGCATCAGAACAAATTCTGAAAATGAAAACTTCCAGAAACTGGTTAAAGAACTTGACTCCGATTTAAGTATCCGAGACGGAAAAGACCATTCATTTTATGCCCAGTTTAATAAAATTGAC
>JANYFT010000184.1 GCA_025359625.1 Ferruginibacter sp. | reverse complement strand
GGCTTACATTTAAAATTTCTAGCACTTTTTATTCGAGGCCACAATAGCCTTCATTTGCGAAGTAAATGCCTAATCCAATTATTTTATTTAAAGAGGATGGCGGTAATTATTGTTTACAATAAAAAAAGAGTAGGTTTAATTCTTAAATTAACGATTCGACTTTTATGAATACAGGCAATCAACTCCAGGAATTTAGTTTCGCATATCGTCATTTAATAATCATTTTACGGATCAAGCTTCAATAAATAAGGTCACGCAGACAGAAGAGTTTCGCATAAACCAGCGTCGCTTCTCTTTAAAATAGAGGAATAGGATTTGCGCATTTGCTATAATGCGACAGATTTGCAAAGTCTGGCTTCAAATGAATACTTTTATCAATTTATAATACTTCAATGAAAACAGTCACCATTTTCTTATTTCTATTTTTCGTTCTTTTATTTTGTTATGGACAACATCAGGGTACAATAATATGCAAGGAAATTCAACCCAAAGCCGGTATTTCAAACAGCTATATTTATGAACCGCCAAAGAATTTATTGTTGCCTGATAAAATTGAAGCATTGGTTTTATACCAAAGTCATAAAGAGTTTTTTAGTAAATATCTTCCTGCAAATAAAGTGGGTAATACTTATCAATTTGTATTCAAGGCGCCGGACTCTGTATCTGTACTAATTATGGGTATGGTAGATAGAAAAATAAACATCGCTGATTATAGCCCACTATCCGCTTTTAAGAAAAAAGTAGTTGATAACAATGGGGAAACCGGATTTATATTTTACCTGTATGATAAAAAAAATAAGCCTTTTATTGATAAAAGCATACAATTAGCTACAGTACTACAGTATGGTTATGCTACTCCATCGCTTGGTATAAAGACTTCAAATTTATTCCTTATTAAATTGTATGAAGACGCCTATAAGTTACATCCAGAACTAAAAAATGAAGATAGCTATACAGATTACCTGACTGTTTTGTATGAAGAGAAAAAAGATACGGTTAGGCCTCAATTATTGCTGTATTGTAATAAGATGGAAAAGGTACAAAACGATGAAACCAAATGGTTAAATACTGTTGCTATATATGAATCATTAAAAATGGATGAAGAAAAAATAGCGCTTACCAATAAAATTTTAACAGTATTTACCAATGGGAAATTGATGAAAAAAAAATTTTGGGGAAATTTTTATAAAAATATTAAGGATGATACCGAGCAGTCCATATTAGATTCTATGAGGAATTATATCGTGCGTTTTAATGATAGCTCTTACAAAACTACAGATCAGTTTTATAGTGAGGTCATTTCAAAAATTTTAGATAAAAAAGACTGGACCGCATTGTCAAAATATGAGCAATTAATTAGTGATAAATTTTACCTGGAATATCCCTATAATAATTTTGCATGGAAATTATCAGGAAAAGAATTAAATACTCCTGGCAGTGATTTAGAAATTTCTAAAATACTTTCAAAGAAATCATTGCTGTCTATCGAAGAAAGAATAAAAAATGTAAATATTGAAGACAAACAAGCTGAAAATATGGAGGGTGCTCACAATAAGTATATCAATACTTATGCACTCATCCTATATAAACTTGGGCAATACGACTCTGCCTTTTATTACCAGGATGCTATGTACAAACGGGGCAATGAATTGAATGTTGGTGGCCTTGAGCGTTACGCCGTTTATGCTGAAAAAGTAAAAGGCGCAAATTATGCCAGGCAGGTGATTGAGCAACAGTTACTTAAGGGTATTATTTCACCTGGAATGCTAACTCAATTGCAATCCATTTACAAGCAATTAAAACTTCCTGGAGATGAGTTTACAAAACTTCAGGAAAAATCAACTTTGTTTGCCAGACAAAAATCAGCAGCACTAATCAGAAAAAAATTGGGAACCACGAAGGCGATAAATTTTACACTTAAAAATATTGAGGGCCAAACCGTCTCCCTCTCTTCATTTAAAGGTAAATTAGTAGTACTTGATTTTTGGGCTACCTGGTGTGGACCTTGCATCGCATCCTTTCCGGCTATGCAGGAAGCAATCAATCAATACAAAAAAGATTCTTCGGTAGTATTTTTTTTTATAGATGTGTGGGTGCATAAACTGCCTCAAAAAATGCAACAGTCAACAGCTAAATTTATTAGAGACGGTAACTATGATTTTAATGTGTTGCTTGATATAAATGATAAAGTAGTGAGTGACTATAAAATAACAGGTATTCCGGCAAAATTTATTATTGATAAAAAAGGTGATGTTGTATTTATGGGTGAAACTTCAAACATTACATTAGAAATTGAGAATACCAGGAATTAAAAAAAAATGATCGGGAAATATTTGGAAGATACTGACTCTAATACCATCACCTATAAATATCCAGCAACCCATCGGGCAAAGTAACATACACTTTCCTGTTTTGCTGATCAATTTTATCCAGCGATTCGTGGTGAATGGGTATCAGCGCTTCTTTACCATCCAGTAAAATAGCGCAAAGTATCTGATGCGGTTGTTCAATTACTTCTATGATCTCTCCCAAGTCTTCATCCTCATCATTGATAAGGTGAAAACCCAGCATGGCAATAGGTGATGATGCAGCCGCAAAAATTGTAAAGTCTTCTTCTGTAAGCCATACTTCTTTGGGTGTTATTTTACGGGCTGTTTCTTTGCTGTCTATCCCCTCTAATTTTATATATACTTCTGCATCATTTTTTATGGAAGTGGCCATAATAAAATAAGGCATAAAATTATCCTTTCCTTCTTCAAGGAAAATTGTTTCCAGGCCTTTTAAGGCAGTTTTTTTACCCAGGCTATGCTGCAATACAAGTTCACCTTTTAAACCAAAGCTGGCGGCTAATTTTCCTATTTTAAAATATTGGCTCATAGACTTGTAAGTTAGAATTTTTCATTAAACAGGTGAATTACAATAGTGATATCAGTTATTAAAATGATTAACATTTTGGAGGCCGCCGCAAATTCCCCGCTGCGGCGGGTTAGGGCAGCAGGCACAAAAAAAGCAATCCCGAATAATCGAAATTGCTTTAAAAGAATTAACGGAACAGAGATAATTATTCTGCTGTTTTAGTTTCTTCAGGCGTTGCTGCAGGAGGGGCAGTTTCGATAGTTGCAGCAGCAGGTGCTTCAGCAACTTTTCTAACTACAGGTTGATTGCGGTTATCAGTACGGCCTTTTTTATGGGCTCCCTGACGTTTTGCAATGTGAGCATCATGCTCAGCACTCCAGGCAGTAAACTTTTGCATTGCAACAGCTTCATCAAACAAACCTAAACCAACACCTCTTAACAAATGCTTCAAAAATAATACGCCCTTAAAGGAAAGGATACGACGTACAGTGTCAGTAGGCTGAGCACCTTTGTGTAACCAGTCCAACGCCTTTTGACGGTCTATCTGCACAGTTGCAGGAACAGTCAATGGATTGTACGTACCAAGTTTTTGAATAAATTTGCCGTCACGTGGGCTTCGTCCATCTGCTACTACGATGAAGTAGAACGGTCTTTTTTTAGAACCGTGTCTTTGCAGTCTCATTTTTACAGCCATAAAAAATAGAAATTTTTTTGGGTTGTGAATAAATAGGGTTTCTTAATCTCCTTAAAAAAGGAAAGCGAAGTTAATAATGAACTATACAATATCCAAATATTTAATGACGAATGCAAAAGTTTAACCTTAAAATAATTTTGCAAGGAAAAACCTGCCTTTAAGTTTCCAGGCATTTTGGCATTTCTATCTGCTGGCAAATTACTTCTTTTTACCTATTTTAAAAATACGGGATAAATTAAATCCAAAACGTATATCGCCCTTAAAAAATTTGCCGGTAGTCTCGGTAATGTAGGCACGTTCGTTCATCCCTGTGGCGTTGGAAAATTGTAACTGAAATACATGGCCACCTGTTTCAATATCAACACCAACCGATAATGGATCTGTATTACCTGCATCCAAAGTACCAAACGGATGATGATAATCCAGCGTGATAGCCATTCTTTTACTTACTTTAAAACGAGCCCCGCCGCCCAGGGCAATAATGGTTTTATCATCGCCAATATTTACAGGGGTATTGCTATGAACAATGATAGGGCTCAATTGAAGAGAAAACCTGGAACTAAACTTTCGTCCTATGATCATTTGCACATAATAGGATGATTTGTCAGCAAAGGTTTTCTTAGTTGTGTCAGCAAATTCTCTTTGCCATACCAAGCCGCCTGCCGCAATTACCAATGAGAATGGCATAGGCTTTTCACCGGTTGCCTGCTGCAATACCCTGGCCTTTACAAACAGATCAAGTTCTTTTCTAAAAGTACTTCTGCCAAAACCAATTGTTGTATTATCAGTAATCCCGTAATCTAAACTCATGCGCATAGAAGCGTTATCAAGCCCATACAATTGTTTTACCCCGGAATTTATAAATCCAAAACGATGCATGATCCTGAAATCCAAATTACCCTTGTGCAGCATTTCTGTTGAATGAGCATTGATAACTCTGGTAGATTTAAAAGCGCCGGTTACTTTTTGTGTTACGGGTACGCTATCTTCCACGTCTTTCAAAAGAGATTGTGCCTGCAATTTTCCGGCATCTATCATACTAAATAAAAAAAAGATTGCTATAAGTTTTATCATACAATTTTTTTGAAGATGAAAAATTTTTTTAATTATTTCGTTGTCATTACCTGGTAGGCCGGGATGCTTACAGCAATGGTTAATCTTTTATTGATCTTATCAGCAACCACAGCAGGCACCGAAATCTTATAATCCTCCAAAGCAATATTAAAGTTGCAAGATGCACTAACAACACCACTTTTTACAGTTATTACCGCGGTTGTATTTATCAAATTAGTTACGCCATGCATCGTTAAAGATCCATTTACTTTTAGCGTAAAAGCATTATCGCCTGTTAATGAAATGCCCTTACTGTTTTCAATGGTACCTTTAAAAATAGCTTTGGGATATTTATCACTTTCTACATAGTTCTCATTAAAATGCTCCTGCATTAAAGCCCTCTCAAATTCAAATCCTTTCATCAATACAGCAAACTCTATTTGTCCGGTAGTGACATCCAAAACACTTACCACTTTATTATTGACGGCTTCAATATTTTCTAAAGATGATTTGGAAAAAAAAGTGATTTTCCCTGCTTTTGTAAAATATTTAGATTGTGCTATTGCTGAACTTGCTACCATTATAAACAGGGACAGCGGTAGTAAAAATTTCATGACAGTAAAAATTTATTATTGATTATCCTGCACTATTACACACCTGTTTAATTCTACGTCCAATAAAAAACCAGTGCAAATTCCCTTGATAGTAATTTGCTGACCCGTTGTATATTTTTTAATAGTATTGAAGTGCCTTTTATCTAACAGGCAGCTCACATTGTGTACTGAATTTGTGTCACCAATAAATACATTGATCAATGTATCCTGCTGGTTTATAATTTCTGTAATGGCACCTTTTACCTGAATTGTCTTATTAAGGTATTGCTGATTGGCTTTTGTTTCATCATTTTGATACAGGTTAACAATTGCAGCAACATTAATTTTAGCTACCGGTTGAACACTGGTTATATCAGCAAGCTGCCGGTGATATTCTTTATATAAATAGCCAGTCATAATTATAACAATCAGCCCTGCAGTGATGGCTATATTTTTTTTTGACAATACCATGTAACAATCTATCTGTTGAAGAAATTAATCGGTATACCCGCCGCCGGCATTTATCCAATTGGTGATGATATCTTTATCGGCCTGCGCCAATGAGCCTGATTGTGGCATTGTTCCTTCATCCACAGCCCTAACTTTAATGCGGGTTTTGTTTTTAACAATATTACATTCTACCTGCCAGTTCATTCCGCCATTAGCTGTTGAACTATTATGGCAACTTTGGCATTTTGCTGTTACCAGGCCTTTCACGGCAGTAAACAATGGCCCTGCAACACCGCCGGATGCAACCGTTACCAATTTAGTTATTTCACAACCGGCTCCGTCTTTTGCAAAAACGGTATAATCACCTGCAGCCACATTACTAAATGCTCCCGAAGCCTGGTAAGTACCTGCACTGTTTAATTTGAAGGTAAAGCCAGTACTACCTGTTGCAGTAACATCTATTTTTCCGTCAGCGGTGCAGGCTTCAGTTGCAGTTGGTGTTGCAGTTATAACAATTGTTTTACCAGCACATGCATCTGCTTTTGGAGCAGGCGAAGTGTCACTTTTGCTACACGATGCAAAATTTATAATAATAAATGTGAGGGCAATAATTTTTATACCCGTTGTTATCCGTTTGTTCATAATAGTTGTTTTGCAGGTAATCGCATTAGCTGAAACAAAGGTTGCCTTGCAAAAAAATATTGCAGCTAACTACATAAAAAAAGAGTCACAAGGTGACTCTCTAAAACATTTGTTGATTGTTTTTATTTATGCTTTTTAGGAGGCTGATATTTTATTGATAACTGCAAAGCGGTAGAATATAATTTTACACGCCCTTCGCCAACACCAGATAAAGGGATACTTACAGAAGGTTCTGCCTGGATAGAAACATAAGGAGAAAGCTTTTTTTCTATCCCCGCTGAAAAATTAAGAACAGCAAAAAGATTTTTATTACCAGTATACGTCCATGATGATTGGCCATAAATATAATTACGGAAGTAATGATAATAATAATCTTCTTTTTTCATTATAAAAGAAGATATCCCTGCTGTGACATAATAAATAGTTTTGGCTTTTTGTAATACATTATATCTAAGCGTTAAGGGAATGTCATATACCAAACACGATGCGTCTACTTTTATTATTTGCATAGTGTCCAAGTAAGATCCCTTCTTTGGATTATAGTCCCCGGGACCGGCAATATATTTTTTTCTACTGGCATAAAATCCAGTTTGCAAGCTTAATTTTTTATTGATCTGGTAACCAACACCAACACCATATTTCGCAGTTATTTTATTATTCTTAAATGATAATAATTTTACACTGCCTGCATCGGCACCAATAGAGCCAAGGAAATAAAAACGGGATGTTGTCAATTTTTTATTCTTGTCAGCATTTTTTTTATCCGGTAAATTATTTACAATATTATTTTTTGAACTATCTTTTTTAATAATGGTATCTGTCAAGATATCAGTCTTTTTATTGGCCGCAATTTTATTGACTGATGTTAGGTCCAAAATATTATCGGCCTTATATACACCAGGTTCTATGGCATCAGTATTATCTATCTCACCTTTATTAGTTTTCGACAATAGTTTCCCCTTTTTCGCACCTTTAATTTTTTTCGAAATACCGTTTACAAAAGCATTGGTAACATCATTACTGTTAGGGAATGACTGTTTGATAACCTGACTTACTTCCTCCGGAGCTTTCTTTTTGTTAAAATCAATTTTCTTATTCGTATCCTTTGCATGGTTGATGATGGACACTGTTGCTGAAGGAATATTCTTTTGTTGTAATGATTTAGTATCAGTGATATGCTGATTACCAATTGGTGATGAGGGTACTGAAGGGATATCTTTTTGTTTTGATGAGTTGGAGTCAGCGATATACTGATTGCCATTTGATGATGGTATTACCGAAGGAATATTCTTTTGTTGTGTAGTTTTATTCTCAGCAATATATTGATCTTTTCCAGGAGTAGTTATTTTTTCAGATGGCTTATTATTAAAAAAGAAATAAACACTTCCGGCTGCAATAAAAAGTAATGGCAATACTATCCACCATACAAAAAAACGGCGTTTATTGTCCTCTTTATCTAACCGTGCCTCCATTTTTGTCCAGGCATATTCATCAAAGACAGGCTCACTGTTTTCAGCCGCCTCCCTTATCCGGTTTTCAATATGATCAAATTGCTTTTTGTCCATAACATTTTGTTGCTGCCTCTCCCAGCATTTTTTGAATATTTGCTTTTGCTTTTGAGAGATTTGACTTTGAAGTACCTACTGATATATTTAACCTGCCCGCAATTTCCTCGTGCTTAAAACCATCTATTACAAATAAATTAAAAATAGTTTTATAAACCGGGGATAGTTGTTGCACTAATTCCATAATCTCTTTATATGACATTTTATCTATTGCTGTTTCACCTGAACGTTCCGTTTCAAAATGTGATTCGTTTATTTCAGCTGCAAAATATTTTTTATTATTTTTTCTGAAATGGTCAATAGCCGTGTTCACCATTATGCTTTTCATCCAACCCTTTAGTGAAGCTTCAAAATTATCGTAGCGTGGTTTAAATGCGGGCAACTCCTTATATACTTTCATAAACCCATCATTCACCACTTCCATAGCATCATCTTTGCTGTTGCAATACCGCATACAGATTGCCATGGAAAAGCCATAAAAAAGCTGATAAAAAGCTTTTTGGCTTTCCCTGTTCGCTTTTATGCAACCATGAATGATATGCTCAAGTTCCTGATTCGTTGGTAAAATTTTAAGGTTGTTTAATTAATCGTGTAGAACACCTAAAAGGTTGGTTCTAAAAAAAATAAATGTTTTGCACTCACTTTTCATGCTATTTTAATTTAAATATTTCTGTTCGAATGTAGGCAGTATTTTATTAAAAAGCAATATCATTTTTGCTTTAATTCAAATGTGTTACCGTTATCATTATCTGTTTAATGATAAGAATATTCTTCGTTTAAAAATGAAAGATGCCTTTAGCGAAAGGCCGAAAGGCAGATTAAAAGATGCTGTGGCAATAACTTACTTATTAAAGCTAACGGTACTTTTTTCTTTAGTTGTTGCCTGTACCGTGTGAGTAAAAGAAAAATATTTAGCTAAATCTTAATAGATTAATAAAGCCTGATAACCGGTGATTAGCCCGGAAGTATACAATGGTTTGGTTCCGCAAAAATGAAGCGTATAGATTTCTACAGGCATTTTAATTAGAAATAAGGAAACTATTTTTTCAACAATAATTTTTGACTTGTTTCTCCGTCAATGCCTTTTACTTTAACAATATACATCCCGCCTGTTTGTTTCGTTAGTTCATTAATTTGTATCAGGTTATTTCCTTTTTTCACTGGAATTTTTAATATCTTAATTATCCTGCCGCTCATATCAGATAAATAAATACTCACTACTGTTTTTTCTGATGATTGCAATGACATCCAGGTTTCTCCCTGAGCAGGATTTGGAAAGATTACCGGAATATTTTTTGTCGCGGCTTTGCCGGGATGAAATAAAATTGTATTGCTGTATTTGGTTACACCATTTTTTCCAATAACTCCAATACGGTAATAAATAGCTGCAGGCTCATCGCTATTCAGCAACTCACGAAAACTATAATCCGCTATTCCGGATTTTTCATTTGCAGGAATAACGACCAATTTATTAAATACACGGTTATCTTTACTGTACTCAATTACATAGTTGGCGCCCAGTTCATTATTATTGACCTGCCAGCTTATTGCAGCTTCCAAACCATTACTGCTGATATTAAATTTTGTAATGCTCACGTTCAAAACTGTGCAAACCGGCTCAAACATGATGGCAACAGAATCTATTGCAATACTCGGACATACTGAATGCATTTGCTGGGTAACGTAATAGGTACCAGGAGCATTGACGGTAACCGTACTGTCTGTTGTTGATCCTACTATATTTCCATCCGTAGTTGTCCAGGTGTAGGTAGATGTTATAAGTGGGTTGGTTACTTCGATGGTAGTAGAAGGCATTGTACCGCAGAAATAATTTAAATAAGCATTTGCATTTACCTGTGGGTAATCAAACAATCTAAATGGTGCTATAAAATCTTTTAATTCTGCAGTAAATGAGGTAGATGCCCTTGTTTTAATCAGTACACTTTTAAAAGGCGTAGCGCAGGCATTACTGGAATAGGTTGCAGGATCAATACCGAGTTTGGTGAGGTTTACAGAAAACTCCATGAACTGGCCTGGCAAATAGTCGGTTACCACGCTGTTATCTGCACGAACCAATGCAAATGCCCCTGCCCATGTATCAGCAGCATTTTGGATACCTGTATAAAATTCCCCTGCTGTTTTGGGTAAAATATTAGCATACCCGTATACAGCACCCGAACCATCCCCATTAAAAGCACCACCCCAATCAAATGCAGTGGGAGTAATACTAAGATCCGACTGATTTACCCATATTCTGGCCTCAACAAGTGTTAAGGAAGAACTGCTAAACTCCTCCGTAAAAATAATATCCCCGGGAGTAACAATATTGCCGGCTGCATCAAATGTCCACGAAGTGTGGCCTGCATCAGGGCCATAACCAGAAAAAGTCTGCGTGCTGCGGTTATATACCAGATCGGTCTGAAATAATTCAAAATCAAAATACCTGTTACCAGTAGTATTTTCTATGGAAAGGCCTCCAAACATCCATAACGAATCTGTGGGGGTTGGGCCATCCCTTCTAACATGTGTAAAGGCATCCAGAATATCATTTTTATCAGGAACCCCCTGCGCTATTGGACAGCTCCACATAGCTGGAGTCATCCCATTCTTATTGCTTCCGGATGCAAAAACAGTTGAATCATCGCCATGAAAATCCCTTTTAAAAACAGCATCCATCAACAATTTATTATTTAATACAGAATAGGCGGGTTGCTTCATTGATCTTGAAAAAGATGTAGTTCTTGTTGCAGGATCACTGGTATAAGCTGCTACAATAGCTGTAGCACCAGTTGTATCTATAACGAATTTACCGGCTCCAGGATCACCATTGTTGAACCAATCGTCTACCCCGGCTAATGGTGCAAAATTGTAGTAATTGGAACGAAGGTCAGCCTCAATGCCAAAATTGGCTTTTACTATGACTGTGGTAATTTGCCCTGTAACAAACTGAATGTTTACAATTAAAAATAAGAAGGGTAAAAGTTTTTTCATGAATATCACTTTAAAAGTGAAAATTGGGTATCAAAAAATACGGCATTCGGCTGCTAAGCCTGGATGAATAAATAAGTACATTCTTGGCTGGTTAAAAATTGTTTGTATTTAATCAAACCTTTATGGCTGAGAATGCTAACCATCCTCTTTAGAAAAATGGGCAGAGGATGAAGTCTGGTCAGGCAAGAGTTTGATCGCATTAAACGGCCAATAACTATCACTAATCAACAGAATAAACTGAAATTAGATTGTTTTATTGTGCAGCAGTTTAGCTATTTATTGTAGTAATGAAGCCTTTGACAGAGCATCGTCATTAAAATCATTTAATACGTTTAGTTTCAATGACTAATACAGCCTTAACATTCAGCCAGATAGCTTTATACAAATGTTGACCGGTTCTTATTTTTGTATATTAACCACCTTTCTCAACTTTTAGATAAGTTTGTTCATTTTAAAGGTTAGCATAAAAATTAAAAACAATAACAAGGCTGCTAAATGAATACCAAAAAATATATACTGTGCTATCCTGATCCCGTTATCCCACTGCCTGGTAATGAAGGAATATAGAGTGCATCCAACTACCAGCAATTCAAAACACAAAACGATTATTTCCCTTAATTCAATGTAATGCTGGTCTATCCGCAGTTGCTTCTGAACCCAATAGACTATGATGGATATGCCAGCAACCAAATTTAAGCAGGCAGTTAAATAAGAAAGTTTATTGGTTAAAAGTCCAACTACCCAGATGGATAAATGTAGTAAAATAAATACTACCACCGTAATATTAATCCATTGGTCTGATTTGCTCATTGCTGAAGAATTTAAGTTATAGTTTTACAAATTCAATGCCTTCCAATTGCATAAAATAATTAGGCAGGCAGGTAAGTGTGCTATCGTTTTCAATTTTAAGATCAATGCCTTTAAAACTCACCTGCTCAAGAGAAGAATTGAGTGTAAGTGTAAACTTATGATTATTATTTTGTTCATCTTTCACAAGAGTAACTATATCAGGATACAACTCATGGTACACAAAAATCTTATCGCAATGGGGTAAATCAATATGCACCTCTCCATTGCTATTTGTGTATTCATCACGCTTTTCGGTACCCACAAAAAAACTGCACCGGATATTGGTTAATAAATATTTGTTGGGGTGCTCAAATTTAATTGTATAACCGGTGGAAGCCCTTACCTGATCTGTTACAGTAAAATCTTTACCGGCTTGTTTATCACTTTTAAGTTTTATAGTGTCACCGGCAACAGAAAATGTACCGGTTGCGCTGCGATCGACAGCTCCATAAGAAAAAAAGAATTGAAATCTTCCATCTACAGAAAAATTAAAGCCTGCAACCATTTCCTGCTTTCTAAAATAATATTCGCCCTGCACAATTGTTTGCGACATGATTTTTACATTTATAAATAGTAATAAAACAACGATACTTTTTTTCAAGATTTATTTTTTCAGTTGTAAATAAAGTTTCTACATTCTCTCAAATGACTTACCCTAATTTTTTTATTCCACCACTACTTTTATCCCTTCGTGATATTTGTTTTTTGCATCTTCTGCATCAGCATCGCCGTAACCATGTTCATAAATATTGAAAGTAGATGGATCGGCATTTTTAACTATAGCTGTATGATAATAAATATGCCTGCCATCGGTAGCGTAACCCCAACCTAATTCTTTAAAAGCAACAATATCTATTTCCCCGAACGTTTTATCTTTCCAGAAAACATGTGTTTTGTCCTTTGTATAATTAAATTCATCCAGGGAATTTTCATCGTGCGGAAAAATCATAAAAGTAGCGGCATCTGCTCCATTAAGAATTTTTGATTCTGTATAAACATGATTTTTATCTTTTGAAAAACCATTCCCAACAATCGAAAAACTGCCCGCATCTGACCCGTTTATTTTTGTATAGACATAAAAAGACGATTCATTGTCTTTTGAATATGGATATTCAAGCAGGATAAATGAAGCAACTTTACAGGGAATTTCATGAATTCCGTTCAATCGTTCACTGTGATAACCGTAATAATAAACACGGCTTGTATCCCTTGCGTAAGCATTATTTAATATCCTGAAACTATTTACATCAGCCTTTTTAACGGGAGCCTGTTCAAAATAAACCTGGTATTTATCTTTCACAAATTGCCCTTTAATGATGGTTAAAGAAGCCACATCCTGCACTTCAAAACCTATACCTTTAAAGTATCCCCTTTTACTATCTTTTGCATAATCATATTTCATACTTACAAAGGATACTGGTATGGCATTTTGAACAGTTACAATAGTTTGTTTTTTTGTTAAAAAATAATTCTGCCCTTCCCGGTATTCGTCGCAGTAATATGCCTTGTCCTCGTCTTTGGCATAGTGTTCGTCCAGGGCTTCAAACGTAGCAACATCTGCATAGCTAAATGACCGTTCCTTATAATATGCGGTGGTTGAATCTTTGGCAAATGCATCATTCAATACAATGAAACTTTTATCAGTAATCTCTTTTCCATTAAAGGTAACTTTTTCATTTTTTTCCCTATAGCCGGAACTACACTTGAAAAAAGGTAAGAGGCCAGTTAGGAATAAAACTGTTTTTATCGACCACTTTATTAATCTGAACATTATGTTTTGTGTTACCCGTTTGTCTATTCAATTATAAATCCGTTAATCAAAATTTGGTGTTGAGATGTACCCGATCTGCCAACCGTATTTGCCTTTATACATTTCAAATTCGTATTGCATTGAATTTTTACCCGGCCATTTTAATTCAATCAACGCCACAGTACTATTCATTGACACGGTTTTAAATTTTGTACGATTGATCTGATTTAAAACCAATTCAGGTTCCTGGGTTATTAAAATAAAATCAAAATCGAAGCCTTCGGGAATATCCGATTGTATGGGATGATCCTTTAATTCAGTGGCTTTATCATCAAAGTAGGTTTGCCAGTATGCAATGTATTTGGGGGATATATATTTGCTGCTTTTTAAAAAATTCAAATAGCTGGTAACAGCATCTTTATTTATCATATAATTGTCTGCACTATCCTTTGCTAAAAGCTGAAAGCTATTTGCTTTATGCAAGTTGATTTTATACCATTGTAAAAATTTAATGATCACCTTCTGTACCGGCAAAGGATCCTCTTTTAAAATTACAGGATTGTTATAGCTTTAGCAGAAAAGCAGTAAAGCAGGCACAGGCATGCCATTACTATTTTTGCTAAACGAAATGTAATAGTAGTCATTTTATTTATTTTATGTACCGGTAAATATTTTCTGTTAGATAGCTGTATCAGCCGCTCACTGGCTTTTGTGTTGCACATGTATTTGAAACTATGCCATATACCACAAGGTACATGTAAAAACAATTTATTTTCCAGTGCTGGTAAAGCATAGCATCGGTAAGGCTTTAGATAATATCAATATTGGACTACAGTGAATTTTGATACGTAAAATCATGGAGCAATAAAATACGCATGTCTGTACAAAATTAGGAAGATGAAGATATAGTTTTCGTTTTACGAGCATGTTTAAAAGCAAAATCCTGAAAATAATTTCTTTTGCAACGGATGCTAAAATTACGGCACCAATTATGGAACCTGCTGCCGGATGGTTCCATTTATTAATTTCAAAAATTCCTGCTCGTATAAAATAAACTCTATAAAAAAAATAAAGAACCCCAAAACCCAATAAAGAAACTTTGTGGCAGAAGATGGTGTATTAATAAATAACCAATCCACAAACGTTTTTGCTATTGCTATGATGGCAGGTGGATAACATAATAATAATTGAAAAGATAATACTGATCAATACTACAAATTTATTTCGAAAACATTTTGTAACAAGCAGGCAAAAAAAAGCCACCTGGCAGCGGCAAAGTGCAATAAGGCATAGTAGATGGTATATTTATCTCTTACCCATTCCCGGCATTTTGCCCATGGGCATTTTATTCATCATCTTCATCATATCCTTCATTTGTTCAAACTGCTTTAAAAACTGGTTTAGTTCAGCAATATCTTTTCCACTACCTTGGGCAATGCGTAGTTTGCGGTTTGGATTAATGATATCCGGATTACGGCGTTCCTGTAATGTCATGGAATTAATCATGGCTTCAATGCCTTTAAATGCATCATCATTAATATCCACATCTTTTATTTGCTTGCCTACACCAGGTATCATTCCCATCAGGTCTTTCAGGTTGCCCATCTTTTTAATTTGTTGCAACTGGGTTTTAAAATCTTCAAAATCAAATTGATTTTTTCGAATCTTTTTTTCCAGTTTGGCTGCTTCAACCGCATCAAATTGTTCCTGCGCTTTTTCCACCAGGCTCACAATATCACCCATGCCTAAAATACGCTGCGCCATCCTTTCAGGATAAAACACATCAAGCGTATCCATCTTTTCACCACTGCTGGCAAACTTGATAGGCTTGTTTACGGTGTACTTGATAGATAGTGCGGCACCACCTCTTGTATCACCATCTAACTTAGTTAATACTACCCCGGTAAAATCAAGGCGCTCATTAAAAGTTGCTGCTGTGTTTACTGCATCCTGGCCTGTCATGCTATCTACAACAAATAAAATTTCCTGTGGATTTACGGCCGCTTTTATATTCGCTACCTCGTTCATCATTATTTCATCTACGGCTAAGCGTCCGGCGGTATCAATAATGATTACATTTTTATTTTTTGTTTTCGCTTCTTTGATCGCATTTTGTATAATGCTTACTGCGTCTTTATTTTCTCTTTCGCTAAATACATCCACACCAATTTGCCCGCCTAATATTTCTAACTGGTCTATAGCCGCAGGCCTGTATATATCTGCTGCAACAAGTAATGGCGATTTACCTTTTTTTGTTTTTAGATAGTTGGCCAGCTTGCCACTAAAAGTTGTTTTGCCACTTCCCTGCAATCCGGCAATTAAAATGATGGCGGGATTACCGCTGATGTTGAATTCACTTTCACTACCACCCATCAATTCAGTTAACTGATCCTGTACAATTTTCACCATCAATTGTCCGGGACTAACGGCTGTCAGCACTTTTTCGCCCAACGCTTTTTCCTTTATGGTGTCAGTAAATTCTTTGGCAATTTTATAATTCACATCGGCATCTACCAATGCCCTACGGATTTCCTTTACCGTATTGGCAATATTAAGTTCTGTAATCCTTCCTTGCCCTTTAATATTTTTAAGAGCATTTTCTAACTTTTCACTAAGAGAATTAAACATCAGTCCTGATTTTTTAAAACGTTTGGGTATAAAAAAAGTGAACTTAAAAGTTCACTAAATATTTGCAAATGTATGAAATCTTTATGCTCCCAGGTAAGTACGTAAAAGGTTGCACCGTGAAGTTACTTGCAACTTAGTTATCGCCTTATCTTTTATTTGCCTGACCCTTTCCCTTGTAAGGTTAAATCTTTCACCAATATCTTCAAGGCTTAAAGCATGATCAACGCCAATACCAAAGAAGAAACGGATAACATCTTTTTGCCTTTCAGTTAATGTGCTTAAAGACCTGTCAATTTCCGTAGCCAATGAAACTTTAAATGCAAGATGCATATCTGTACTTTCAGCATTAGGATTTTCCAATACATCCATTAATGAGCCTTCGTCACCATCGCCAAAAGGCTGATCCATACTTACGTGCCGTATAGACGCACTCATTGAAGCTGCTACTTCTTCTGTTTCCAAATCTAATAAAAGTGCCAGTTCTTCTGCTGTTGGTTCTCTTTCATATTCCTGCTCCAATTGAGAATAGGCCTTGCTTATACGGTTGGTAAGCCCCACTTTATTTAAAGGTAAACGTACAATTCTTGATTGCTCCGCAAGGGCCTGAAGAATACTTTGCCGTATCCACCAAACTGCATACGATATAAATTTAAAGCCACGGGTTTCATCAAAACGTTGTGCAGCTTTTATCAGACCAAGATTACCTTCATTAATTACGTCTGGTAAAGAAAGGCCCTGGTTTTGGTATTGCTTGGCAACGGATACTACAAACCGCAGATTGGCCTTAGTTAATTTTTCAAGTGCTGAATGGTCACCCTGTTTTATACGAATTGCTAATTTTACTTCTTCTTCGGGAGAGATCAATTCTACCTTTCCTATTTCCTGCAAATACTTTTCTAAACTCTGGCTTTCACGGTTCGTAATCGATTTCGTGATTTTGAGTTGACGCATACTCATATTCAGGTTGTTTTAATTGGTTACAAGTTAAAATACGGGACATGATATCATAAACATATTTCGTTAAACGTAATTTATACCTTTTATAATATGTTTCCAAAAAAGTTTTTTTATAAATCAATGTTTTCATCAAAAATTAATGATGATTATTTACTAACATAACAATGTGGCAACAAAAAATAGTTGAGAAATTATCTTATTACCTCATTTATTTTGTTATTATTGCACCACACAAAGAAGATTTAAATAAATTGGATGAGTAAGAAAGCATTATATACATTAGAATACCCGGTTAGATGTTCGCCCGGTATATTGTATGAATTTTTAAGTACTCCTGCAGGATTGCAGGAATGGTTTGCTGACAAAGTAGACGAAAGAGATGGCATTTTTAGCTTTTCGTGGAATGGTGCTACTGATGAACAGGCCGAATTAATGGAAGGCGAAGAAAATAAATATATTCGTTTTCATTGGCTACACATGCCTAAACACGAATATTTTGAATTCAGCATAGAAAAATCAGAAGTTACCAACCAGACCATATTGATCATTAAAGATTTTGCTGAAAAGAAAGATCTTAAAGATCAAAGCCAGTTATGGGAATACCAGGTAAAAGATCTTTTTCACCGTTTGGGTAATTAATTTTTTAGCAGTATCAGCATTTCTTCAAAAGATTGTTCTATAAACATGGCTACACTATCCCAATGCTGTAGTGAAAATTTTTTACCAATTTTTATAAACGGCTCACGGTTAAGCATAGTTGCAAATTGAGCTTTGGTAATTTTTTTCACAGGCAGATAATCCTCTTTTTCAAAATCATGTTGCCATGGATTATTGTTAATACATATCCAATAATCTTTTTGCTGAAGTTGTAAAAAATGAGTCATCAAATTTGGTACCGCCTCATTTTTTTTCTTTCCGGATAATTGCAGATTGATGCTGAAAAAATTACCCCACCAAAAAAAGGTACGGATAGCAAGCGTATCTTCTTTATCAAAATAACGGGGATAATCAAGCAT
>JANYFT010000180.1 GCA_025359625.1 Ferruginibacter sp. | reverse complement strand
GTTTCGTTAATTTTAACCACTTTAAATTCCATTGTTTTACCAACAAACTGATCGTAATCTGTAACTGGCTTAACGTCTATCTGGCTACCTGGTAAAAATGTTTCCATACCAAATACATCCACAATAAGGCCACCCTTTGTTTTGCTGGTAACAATACCGGTAACAATTTCGCCGGTTTTGTGTAACTCAACAATTCTTTCCCAGGCCCTGCTGGTACGGGCTTGTTTACGGCTAAGGTTAAGGTTACCGTCCCTGTCTTCTTTTTCCACCACCATTACTTCAATGATGTCACCTACTTTTAATCCGCCCACTACATCCCTGAATTCATTCAGCGATATTAAACCGTCACTTTTAAAGCCGATGTTTACAACCGCATCTGTTTTAGTGATCGCTTCAATAGTAGCCTGGATCATTTCGCCATCGTTGATCTGTTTGAATGTGTTGTCGTACACAACATCATACTTGGCTTTTTCTTCTTTGTTGTAACTTGAAACGTTACGTTTGTCCACACTCCAGTCGAAGTCATCATGAGCAGTCACGATTCTTTCTTCTACGGGTGCTACTACTGAAACTGGTTCAGTAACTTCCGGGGCAACAGCTACAGAAGCTTCAACCTCAGTAGTTTCAACAGGCACATTTGTTACCGCAGCAGTATCAGCTACATCATCGGTAGCCGCTCCTTCCTGTGCATCTGCGTTTAGTTGTTTAATAATGTTAAATGACATAATATGATCCCCGGTTTTTTAACGGGAGGGCGAAGGTAAGAAAATATCGGCAAAAAAAGTGTAGCAATAGCAGGTTATTCAAGGGTTACAACGGTTTTTAGTAGCTAATTCATTTATACATACTTTTTTGCTTACCGGTATTACTTAGCAGAGTCAAAGTATTTATAATACCATCGTTGCCACGCCCGGTTCAAAGACATACCATATAGGTAAACCAGAAGCACTAAAGGGAAATATAGCGGATGATGGAGCAGGAGAATAATGAATAACACTGATTACTTTACAAAATAAGAAATGACAGGTTACATATTTTACAGTGCCCGTTATTATTATGAGTAAAGTACCACTTAATAAAATTCACCAATAAAAACCAGGTTCACAAATTTCCAGAGTAACTAAAAATAGTTTAATTGGATGTTGAATGGTATATCTTTTCAATTATCAAATTCTAATTATTTATTTTTGATTGAAAGTTCTAAAGGATGCACACGTTTAAATTTTATCTTTTATTTCCTGCTATATTTTTTTTAAATTTTTTGATGGCACAAAATTACCAGGCCATTAATGGTTCCCGCTATGCCGGTAGTTTAAGCCCATGCAATAATCCGGCTGCGATTGTAAACGTGCCTTACACCTGGGATATTACCCCTTTTGCCGTGCAGGTAAAACAAGCTACCAATGCTTTTGTAATTAAAAATTATTCCCTGTTGTCTTCACCGGGCAATGCAGAAATTGTGGGTAAAAGCGGTACTTTAAAAAGGTTTGCATTTGCCAACCAAAATATACGCTTGCTCAACACCAGAATTAACCTGAACTCAAGATCAGCCATTGCTTTTGGTGCTAATATCCGCAATTATTTTTATGCCACTACCACTCAAACCAACTGGCAGGATACAACCCGTAGCCTGAGTGATTTTATGAAAATAAATATTGGTCACTTACCCATGTCAGGCGAATCAAGGGCCAGCACTTGGGCAGAACTATATGCAACCTATGCACGTACGATTATTGACGATGGTAAAAGAATACTTACCGCGGGTATTACCTTAAAAGTTAGCCGGGCTTTAGCGGGGGGGTATGCCAGTGCAAAGGGATTGGGTTATGTGCCTGTGCCAGGAAATGAAGGCGGTTATTTACTCACCGAAGGCAGTTTTCAATATGGGTATTCTTCTAATTTTGATAATATAGACAGCAATAGTACCAGTTCGGTTAACCGTAAAAGTTTTTTGCAGCACACCATGTCGGGCATAAGTGCCGATGCAGGCCTTGAATATATATTGCCTGCCGGGGGTGATGAGGAAGAAGCTGATTATTTTGCCTATCGAACAAAAATTGGGATATCCCTGATGGATGTTGGCAGAAATAAATTTCGGTATAGCAGCCGGAGCAGAACAGCAACAGCAGGCAAGCCTGGCATCACCGATTCGCTGGTTGAAAATAAGTTTTCGGGCATTGGATCCGTAGATGATTTTAATGACAGCCTTTCGGGCATTGCCAATTCGTTTACCGGCCTGATAGGTGCTTTTAATGTTTACCAGCCTGCCCGTATCATAATCAATATTGACCAGCATCTTGTAAATAATTTTTTTTTAAATGCGGAGATTACAATACCCTTATTGCAGATTGTACCCAAAAAAATAACTTATATAAAAGACATGAACCTGTTGGCCATTACGCCCAGGTGGGAAACAAAATCGCTGGGGGTATATTTTCCTGTGCAGTTAAATGTTCAAAAACAATTGTGGGTGGGGGGCGCATTTAAGGCAGGGCCTGTGCTATTTGGTACACATAACCTTGCAAATATTTTCTCGAAAAATAAAATGCAGGTGGGCGGGTTTTACCTTGCCCTCACTATCCGGCCTGGCCAAAAATACTACCAGTCTGGGAACCAGTCATCTGATAAAGTTTCAGGAAAAGTAAAACGCAGTTTGCAATGTCCAAAGTTTTAATATTGGATAAACAATTTTATTTTCTGCACTTTACCAATCAGTCCTCAAAGTAAAAAATACCTTTTAGCAAAACTGAAAACAAAAAGAGGTCACAACTTTTTCAAAAGCCATGACCTCTTTTATAGCTTAAAACCAGCTACTAATTTCTTTAATAATTCACTAATATTTTTGAACTATATTGTAATAAAAAAAGGTAGGTGTTCCTTCTACCCCAGCCTTGGCCATCTTGTCTTTCAAATCCTGCGAATTTAAAAAGGCAGTTGCTTTTTTCATATCGGTAATGGCACAAACAATGGTAACAATATGGTTATCGTCAACACTATATCCAACGCCCCTGTCTATTAGGCCGCCATCTATTCTTGCCTGTTTGTGGCTATCAAATTCTTTTTTCCAGGCATCCCAGTCTTTAACCTTATGTGTCATCATAACACGTGCTGTTTGTTCAATTTTTGATGAATCGCTCATGACCACATTCAGGTAAGTAAAAGAAGGCATTCCAATAACTCCTCCCTTTTTCATCCTGTCTTTTATACCTTGTGAGCTGGTCAATTCCTTGGCTTTATTTGCATCGGCCATCTTTAAAACAACCACCGCCATATTGGAATCATTTGTCCCTCTGCCTACAACGTAATTGGTTAATCCATAAGAGCGACGGACGGAGTCATGTGAATCATAAGCCGGCTTCCACTTTGCAAAACTGGCTACTTTGTGCTGAATGATTAATACATTCCCGGGTTTGACATTTGCAATAACGGGCTCTGTAGTTTTTCCAGTTGTAGTTGAATCTGCTGCAGGTTCATCGGCCTTTTTTTCTTCTCCGGAATTACAGGAAAAAACAAAAAATAACATACTTACCGAAAGGGCAAAGAGGGCTAAAAATTTTAATTGTTTCATTTTGAAAAAGTTTTAAATTATGAGTAATAAAAAATAAAAAGAGAACCAGGAAGGAGTTTTGAAAGGGGCTGAATTGTAGAAAAATAGCGTTTATATTGCAACAATGCAAGAAAACCAGTTTAAATTTTTTATGAAAGTGGATCAATTTTTCGATTTTTCTTTTTATAATTTATACTTCAAATATTTTAATCCGTATCCTTTATTTGACAGCGGATTAAATTAAATGGAGGGTAAATTGTTTATGCATGGCAACACCTTTTATGATGTTCATCTTTATTGGGAACACAAAGAAAGAGGAAATATTTTTTTATTGAAATTTTTTTATAATCTTTGCTTTCTTCAATTTACGAATATGAAATTCTTTTAAGGAACTTTTTTTTGTAAAGCTTCCATTTTTAATCAATGTTTTTCAAGCGAATTCCTGCGGGGGTTTCGCTATTTTGTTTTATTGAATTTAAAAAAGAATTTCATGTCTGACAATCAAATTTTAACCAATCGTATATCATCTTTTTTTTCACTGATACGTCAATCGCTCAATGGCGAATTGCAGGATTATACAACCGGGAGTATTCGTAAAGCCGTTATTTTATTGGCCATCCCCATGATGCTTGAAATGTGTATGGAAAGCGTTTTTGCTGTGGTGGATATTTATTTTGTAAGCCATTTGGGCAAACATGCAACCTCTACTGTTGGGCTTACAGAATCTGTCATCACCATTGTATATTCTCTTGCCATTGGTATTAGTATGGCGGCAACTGCAATGGTAGCAAGGCGTGTAGGCGAAAAAAATCCTGAAGCAGCATCCAAAGCAGGGATGCAGTCAATATTTATTTCGCTTGCTGTTACCCTTGCAGTCAGCATTCCCGGTTTTATTTATTCAACAACTATTTTGCGACTGATGGGTGCAGAAGAAGCCGCCATTAAAATAGGGATGGGTTATACCCGGATCATTATGGGCGGCAGCCTGGTGATTATGTTGCTGTTTTTGATCAATGGTATTTTTCGTGGTGCTGGCGATGCTATGATGGCTATGAAAAGTTTATGGCTGGCCAATATTTGCAATATCATTTTGTGCCCGCTGTTGATTCGCGGGCTTGGCCCAATACCTGCGTTTGGCGTTGCCGGTGCTGCAATGGCAACTACCATTGGACGAGGGATTGGGGTTTGCTATCAATTATACCATTTGTTCAATGGCAAGCGGCTGATACAATTTACCATCAAACATTTGGCACCTGATTGGGCAGTCATCCGCTCCATTATTGATATTGCCTGGCCTGCAACCCTGCAGTTTTTAATTGGCTCAGGAAGCTGGATAGTACTGGCAAGCCTGGTA
Organism: Ferruginibacter sp.; assembly: GCA_025359625.1. Classification (GTDB taxonomy): domain Bacteria; phylum Bacteroidota; class Bacteroidia; order Chitinophagales; family Chitinophagaceae; genus Ferruginibacter. Next base: position 11,800 of record JANYFT010000180.1, on the reverse strand, counting down.
GTAACTACCGGGCACAGCGATGCCTCTGCCGGCTACCAGATAGCCATAAGGATTGTTATGTTTTTTATATTACCAGCCTGGGGTATGAGCAATGCTGCTGCTACTTTGGTGGGTCAAAACCTCGGGGCATTGCAACCACAGAGAGCCGAAGATTCAGTGATTAAAACCGCACAATACAATGCCATTTTTATGGCGCTGGTATCAATTATTTTATTAGGGTTTACCCCTTCAATTATTTCTTTATTTACCCGGGAAGCATCAGTAGCATACTATGCAATTCTTGCGGTACGTATTATTAGTGCAGGCTATATTTTTTATGGTATCGGCATGGTAATGGCCAGTTCATTTAATGGTGCAGGAGATACCCGTACACCCACAATTATTAATTTATTTGGCTTTTGGTTTTTTCAGATACCATTGGCATGGATATTATCAAAAACTTTTGGCATGGGCCCGGCAGGTGTTTTTATTGCAATACCTGTGGCAGAAACAGCCATTAGTATTGTGGCCTATATTCTATTCAAAAAAGGTAAATGGAAACTAAAGAAAGTATAAATTTTTTAACCGGTGCCGGGGCTATTGCTGGCACCGGTTGATTAATACAATCTTTTAATACTTTTCTTTATTGCAATATTTATTGCCAATATTTCTACATACCAAAGCAGCAAGTTTTAATGGACCAAACAAAATTGTTTTGGCTTTGACTGATTGAGATACAAATTAATATACACTGCAATTTTCTTATTATCCCAAACCGTATGCAAACAATATTTTCTGTAGCTGCTGTTACTGTTTTATTTTCACAATCAAATGCTACCCGGCTTTTATTACTGTTTCAAAGAGCGTTATTAATTTTTTATTACTAAATTGAACTTTAAAGCCATAAAAATATTTACGATGAAAAAAAAATCAAAGATTAGGATGCAGCCATTTTTCAATAAACTGGTATTGCAATTTGTAGTGTTGCTGTTTGCGATATCTGTAGCCAATGCAAATGACATCCGATTTAAAAATACCGCAGACTCTTCTATTGAAGGAAGATGGGATATGACGATTGATGTTTCAGGAAAAGAAATACCCTCCTGGTTTGAGGTCCGGCATTCAGGGTTGCACACATTGGTTGGCCAGTTTGTTGGGGCAGGGGGAAGTTCCCGCCCGGTATCGAGGGTTAATTTTAGTGGTGGAAAATTAAGCTTTACACTACCCCCGCAATGGGAGCAGGAGAACAATGATATTTCGGTAGAAGGTACCCTGCAGGGCGAAACTTTGACCGGCACCATCATGGGGAGTGATGGCAAAAGTAATAACTGGGTTGCCAAAAGAGCACCATCCCTGCGCAGGAAAACACCGCCTGTTTGGGGAAAGCAAATTAAATTGTTTAGTGGAACAGACCTTAAAGGCTGGCATGCCATGGGTGAGAACCAATGGGTGGCAAAATCCGGCGTTTTAAGCAGCCCTCATTCTGGTGCCAACCTGGTTACAGATAATACCTTTACCGATTTTAAACTGCATATTGAATTCAAAATTCCAAAAGGCAGCAACAGTGGAGTTTACCTGCGTGGGCGCTATGAGGCACAGGTTGCAGATAGTAAAGGATTGGAGCCCTTGAAAGATCAGCTTGGCGCTATTTATGGTTTTATAGCTCCCAGCGAGATGGTGGCGAAAGCCGCTGGCGAATGGCAAACCTATGATATTACCCTGGTGGGAAGAATGGTAACAGTAGTGGCTAACGGCATAACTGTTATTTGCAGCCAGGAAATACCCGGAATAACAGGGGGAGCAATCGATAGTAAAGAAGGAGAGCCCGGCCCTTTGATGATCCAGGGAGATCATGGCCCTGTTGAGTATCGTAATATTATGATTACGACGGCTAAATAGTTTATGACAAAAATAATTTTTTAGAACCTGTATATTTCATGAACTGAAATTGCTGACTGCTGAAGTTAGCAATTTCGGTTATATGGAATTAATCTTTATTTTGCTTTTGTTCTTGCGGAAATAGCTGCGCAGCCTGGCATTGCGATATTGTTTAAAAGTTGTTGACCCAGTAAAATCAATTTAGTTTATGCCTTCCAACAATTGAGAATGCAATCGCTTTACTATAACCCGGGTCCGGAATCGTAAAAGATTTTGATTATGTTTTTTTCTCCAATGTTGGATTCCATTGGAAAAGATTTTCTTTTCTTTCCATCTATAATTTCAAGTACAGAAGTATTAGGTGGAATTGAGCCAAGATTATCTGCTATAAAACTAATAAGGTTCGGCCCTGGTTTTAATGTAACAGTAATAAATTGCGGATTATTTTTAACCGGGAAACCCCGTACCAACCAGTGCCCGTTGATGTTTATTGAAATACTGTCACCATCTTCAACATTGTCATCCCATAAAGCAAAAATAATATCCTTTGAAGTGGAGATTATATTGCCAATGAGTTTCTCGTTTTTATTTAATTTTATTTCTTCTCCCGTGGAGGTATAATTTTGAAAATATATTTCTTTGGATTTGTCGGGATCACAAAAAAGTTTTACTACAATATATGTTGCAGCACTATCGGCTTTATTTGTAAAGTCAAGCGCCAGCCTTTTAGGCCCAAATTCAAGTTTAAGTTTACCGGTATTGGGTAATGAATTTCCAAAATTATCTGCAAAAAAAGTGAGAATATTCAGGCCCGTATCTAACAGTATTTCTTCTGTATGGGTTTTTTTATTTAACCTGATCTTGTCAAGCATTACCTGGCCGTTCAATGTAACAGATATTATGTCTTTTTCTTTTTTTTTATCGCTTGTTAAATTAATGATTCCATCACGGGTTGGTAAAAAAACTGTATCCAGTAAACCAAAATAAGCCGGTGAAAATTGGGGAATTAAAATGCTATCCCTCTTTATGCCATCCCATGGTTTATTATTTATTTTTTTTAAGCTGATATCACCAGATTGTAAAAAATTTATAAGCTGCATGGCTATTGTACGCCGGGAGCCTGAAAGATTCATCGTATCACGGATCGCCAGATTATTTTGTTTTGCCTGGATTCTTAGAACTGTTAAAGTCGGCACTCCTTTAAAATCTTTGCTATAGTCTAAACTGCCATTTAAAAAAATTGTTTCAGCTACAATACTAAAAGGATTTTCTAACCTGGGAAATTTATTTTTACTAATGCCCAGTTCCCGGCTGTTTTTTTTAACAAGTAATAAGTCGTAACCAGCTATAAAACTATCGCATTGTAATTTCAGGTGAGCAGGATAAAGTATATTTTTTTCGGAATAAGAAATTTGCAATTCAATATTTATAGGGGCCATGCCCTGGCCCGCTAAATATTCCATCTGCCAGGTTCCAGAGTAAGCATCGGCTTGAGCCAATAACTTAGGTGAAACAAACAGCAGGCAAAAAAACAATATCAATGTATTCCTAACCATCCGTGCATTTTAATATTTGTATATAACGAAAGAAAAGAAAAAATAGTTAGCCATATCCAATTTTCCTTAAATAAAATTTTAAATAGTAACCATTTACAAGGTTGCGCCGATACCCGGAAAAGAGATTAGTTCATTGTGTAGCATTTGCAATATTTCCATGATTGTTTTTATTTGATAGCAAGAATAGTTTTGTAAATATAAGGAGACAAGTGATTTTAAGGACAACATGTTTTGGTTGCACATTACCATGGTCCCGGAAATGCTGGGTGGCCAACTGGTTTTGCAACATAAATAAAATAATGATGGAGATATCAATGCAAAAGCGACTGATAGAAGGAAATTGTTTTTTGCGCTACTATATCGCAATGATAAGTTTTAATTGCTTTTTTCCGGGCATTGGTTTGTATTTGTTGTATCAGCATCTGAAATATTTTTCCCGTTAAAGCCCGTCAATAAAATCACAGAATTAGCTTAATTTCATTACTATAAATTGTTAGCCGATGAAATTACTGCAACCGCCATCTTTCCCCTTTTTTAAAATATTAGCTTATAGCTGTATAGTATGTAGTTTGATTAATACTTGGGATGTATCAGCCCAAACTAACAAGTCGGCATTATATAAAGTATTAACACTAACCGGAGAAAAACAAGGAGCAAAAGATTTGCCACAAGACCACAGCGTAACAGGCATTTATCAAAAATTATTAAAACTTTCTACCACAGCAAGTGTGTTGCATACGCAGGCACATCCAGATGATGAGGCTGCAGACCTAATAACTTATTTAAGCCGCGGAACAGGTGCCCGTTCAGCTTTGCTTTCATTAAACAGGGGCGAAAGTGGCGGCAATGTTTTAGGCGTAGAATCTTTTGATCAGTTAGGCTTGTTGCGTACAGAAGAATTTTTAATGGCCTCCAGTTATTATGGATTAGATGATTTGTATTTTACTAAGCTTGTTGATTATGGTTTTTCAAAACGGGTAGATGAAGCCTATGATAAATGGGGTAAGGAAAATGTATTGAGCGAAATGGTAAGGGTGATCCGTATCAACAGGCCGCTGGTGATTATTTCCCGATTTCATGGAACAGAACGTGATGGTCACGGCAATCACCAGGCAGCAGGAGAAATGAGTCAGCAGGCATTCTTGCTGGCAGGCGATTCCTCAGCCTTTCACGAACAAATTGCCAAAGAAGGATTAAGGCCATGGAGGGCAGTTAAATTTTATCGGGGTGGGGTAATGGAAAAAGAGCATTGGAATATTGAGCTCAACACAGGATTGTATAGCCCATGGCTGGGCCAGTCGTATAAAAATTTTTCTCTGCTGGGTTATAGCTTTCACCGGTCGCAGTTTGGTGGCCAGGTCAATGAAGTAAATGGTCCTTCTGTTCAATATTACGAACGGCTTCAAAATGGCCCCACAAACGATGAAAAAGAAAGTAGTTTTTTTGAGGGAATAGATACTTCCATCACCGGCATTTTTTCAGTAACGGGCGAAACTATTCCTAACGGTATGATGCCATTACTTACCGGCATATCTGAGGAAACAGCACATTCTATCGGTACATTCCGGGTTAATAATCCAGCGGCTATTATTCCGTTTCTCACCAATGGGTTATCCAAAGTACGGGCAGCCATTCAATTATTAACTAATCAGCGGGAAGCACTCTTTATGTTACAAATAAAAGAGCACCAGTTTACCGACGTTATTAACGCTGCAGTAAATATTCATCTGGAGGCCATGGCCATACCGGGCAATACCAATGCAAAAAGATCGTTTTACGAACCGCTGCCAGCCATGGGTTTTGCTGTTGCCGGTAAACTTTTTAAAGTAGAAATTGAACTGGTCAATAATAGTGCTTTATTAATTGAACCCAAAAGTATTCGCCTCATTGCGCCGCCCAACTGGACAATAGAGACGGAGGAGCAACTTTTAAAACCCCTGCAAATGAATGAAGTAATTACGCAGGTTTACAGGGTAACTGTTCCTGAAAATATGGCTTATTCCCAACCGTATTTTTACCGGAATTCATTGCAGCAAAACCAGTACCTGTTGCAGGATAAGCAATATGAAAATTTACCCTGGGGTATGCCGGTAGCACAGGTTTCAGTAACTTATTCTATTAACAGGGAGACAGTTGAAATACAGGTTCCGGTGCAGGTGAGGCAGGCTAATTTGCCTTATGGATACGATAAGTATACCTTAAAAGTGGCGCCTGCTATTGCGGTAAATATGCAACCCCTGCTTTCAGTAATTCCTGTGAACAATACAATGAAAAGCTTTGATGCCCATGTGGAATTGATAAACAATTATGACAGCGCTATCAAAGGCAACCTTACAATAAAAGTACCGGACGGGTGGAAAGTGGAGCCCCCGCAAACACCTTTTACATTTAGCAGGGCAGGAGAAAAAAATAACGTCACCATAAAAATTTCAATGCCTGCCATTGCTAAGAAAATGTATACTGTTCAGGCAGTGGCTACTGCTAACAATAAAGTGTACACGCAGGGATATGATTTAATCAGCCACCGTGACCTTGACCAGACTCTTTTATATCATCCTGCTGTTGCCATCATAAAAGGCATTACTGTAAACGTAACGCCTGGTATTACTATTGGGTATGTGATGGGTGTTGGAGATGAGGTTCCCCATGCGCTTGAACAATTAGGTGCAAAAGTTCAATTGCTCAATGCCAATAACCTTGCTGTTGCAAGGTTAAATCAATTTGATATAATTATGATAGGTACAAGGGCCTATGCGGTGCGGCAAGATTTGAATATGTATAATCAGCGGTTGCTTGATTATGCAAAAAATGGCGGACATTTAATCGTACTGTTTCAAACACCGGAATTTGTTCCGGAACGCATGGCTCCCTACCCTGCTATATTGCCGGGCAATTCAGAAGAAGTTTCTGAAGAAAATTCTCCTGTTAAATTGTTAGCCGTAAATCACCGGGTATTAAATTATCCAAACAAAATTACGGTAGCCGATTTTGATGATTGGGTGGAGCAGCGTGGCTCTAAATTCTTTTCCACATGGGATAAAGCCTATGTGCCCGTCATCTCCACGTATGACAAAGGCCAGGCTCCGCAAAGCGGTGGATGGCTGATGGCTAAGTATGGAAAAGGCAATTATACTTACTGTGCTTATTCATTTCACCGGCAACTGCCTGAAGGTGTTGAAGGGGCTTATCGTATTATGGCTAATTTAATTTCCTATGGAAAGAAATAGTGAAAAGCTGTTATGATTTTAGAAGGCCATATTTTTTTGTTAGAGAGTAGAAACGTCCATTCACTTTTATTGTTTTGGATTTATTTTTTGTCCCTTTTTTGGTTCCTCATTCGTACCGCCCCTCAAATGCTGGAACAGTCCTTTCGGTATCCAACTAAAAGGATCAGTACCTAAATTTGGATCAAAATTTATAAAGAGTAACATTCTAAATTTTCTAATAAGGGGGGTGTTTTATAAATTGAAGATAGGGTTATATTATGCAATTAATAAAATCAAAATATGCATATTACCGATACGAATTTTGGAACGTTTATTATAATCAGTTAAATACCGATCTTCATCCGCTTTAATAAAAGCTCCCACAACGCTATGCAGTAAAAGTGGGCGGTCCGCCTCGGCGGACAGGCTACCACAATACCTAATTGAATACTTCAGCTACGCTCAATACAACTACCCGTTTCATCAAAATAAAATAACATTATATCCCCAACACCTCCTTCAATTTAGCATAGCCAGCCTTACTTACAGGCAATCGGGCACCTGTGGTTAGTAATGCAATATGAGTATCTTTTTCGTGCAGGTCTATACGGGTAATGAGCGCTGCACTGATGATGTAGGAACGGTGGATGCGGACGAATTCCTGCGGTGGCAGACTATCTTCAAAATACTGCATGGTCTTCTTTTTTAAAAAGCTGCCTTCAGCGGTGATGATCTTTACATAATCATCGGCGGCTTCCAGGTACTGCACCTGTGCTATGGGAATGATCTTTATTTTGCCATTGTCTTTTACCACGATACGGTTGCTTTGTGTAGTGGATTGCAGGGCTGTTTCAACAACAGCTTGTGCAGCGTTTATGCGTTGCTGTTGCAGCTTCTGCATGGCTTTGTCAAACCGCTCTTTGCTGAAAGGCTTTAGCAGATAATCGGCGGCATGGACATCAAAAGCTTTGATAGCGTACTCTTCAAAGGCCGTGGTAAAAATTACCTGTGGCGGATTGTCTATCAGCTCCAGCATTTCGAAACCATTTATTTTAGGCATCTGTATGTCGAGAAAGATCAGATCGGGCTGGTGTTGCTGTATAGCTTTCATACCTTCAAAACCATCATTGCACTCTTCTGCCACGGTAATGTGTGGGTAAGATTGCAGGTATTCTTTTACCATCATCCTTGCCAATGGTTCGTCGTCAATTATTATTGCTTTCATGTTGTTGTGGTATGCTGATGATGGTAATAAATTTTTCTGCTTCTTTTTTTATTTGTAACAGATCGTGTCGGGAAAATAATAAAAATAATCTCCGGCGTATGGATGATAAACCAAAGCCAGTGCCTTTTACCGGCGCTGAGGTGCTTTCATCGAAAGGGTTTTGTACACTTACTTCCAGCAGGCCGTTTACATTTTTTGCGCTGATACAAATAGTTACTTCGCCAATGGTATCGTAGAGGCCAAACTTAATGGCGTTTTCTACCAATGGTTGCAGCAGCATGGAAGGCAACCGCATTTGTAATGCGGCTTCTGCTGTATCAATAGTGGTTTGCAGGCGGTAACCAAAGCGTACTTTTTCTATATCGAGGTACAGTTGCAGGTATTGCAATTCTTCTTCAAAACTGGTCCATTGTTGCTCTTCTTTTTTTAATGTGCCCCGTAAAAAATCACTCAACTGCTGTATCATGTGCCGGGCTTTTTCAGGCTGGCTGCCGGTTAGCGCACTGATAGAATTTAAGCTGTTGAATAAAAAATGTGGTTGTAATTGCTGGCGTAATTTATTTAGTTCGGCTTCCTTTGCAAGGCGTTCCATATCCTGTTTGCGCTGCGTATCGGCTTGCTGGTCCTGCTGGGTGTACCACAGCAAACTTAACACCGTACAACAACCGATGAGTAAAAAGGCAATGGCATAGCGAATGATGGTTGTTTGAGCCAGTGAATGCATATACGCTGCATCATTTTTAAAAATTGCCCACAAGCTTACCCGCATTACCAGCAGCCACAGCAAACTTAGGCCAATGCTTATAACGAGTACATACCAGTATTTTTCCCGTTTGGGTAAATAGTAACGCATGTTATTGATGATGAGTAAACAGGCGGCTTCCAATAAAAGATTGCTGATGATGGCATCGATAATGGCCCTTGATGTGGCTATACCAAAATCTTGCAGTACCATTATTTGCAGCATGCTCCAGATGCCGAACCATGCAATGAATGCGGCAAAAAAGATGATGATTACTTTCTGGTCTGCTGAAATATTACGTGCCAATGCTGATGCTGTTTAAACCGGTGAACTGATGAAGGCCCTGCTGTAATAATTGCGTGGCCGTTTTTTGAACACTGCGAATGTACAAATTGGCATCGGCTTCTTCCTTTATTACAGAATAGATTTCTGCGCCATCTATATCGCAGGTCAGCAAGTGCAATTCGGTTACATCTATAAATTCCCAGTTTACATTTACCAGGCTTTCTATTTCTTCTTTTATACAATCGCCTTCACCCAGCAATCTTGCTTTGTGAAAAGCATGCAATTCATCCTCTGCATAAATTAACCTGAGTTGTTCATCAAACTGTGGTGTATGATTACCGGTGCCGCAAACAATCCGGAAAACCAATTTTGCAAGAAACCATTTCATGAAAGATTAGTTTTGGTAGTGTGTGAATAGTTATGAATGATGAGTGATGAATAATGAGTTATTGGACTGTTATATTTCAGATGCCTGTTCACTTTTTTAAATTTAGCATCACTAAAAATTGGATAGCTCCCAATTTATAACTCATCATTGATAACTCATCATTAACTCAATAGCTTCTGATCTCGATTCCACCGAACACTGCAGACCCTTTCAACAGGAGCACTTTGCCGGGATTGATAGTTGCATCAGGATTAAACCTGCGCTTATCATCTACGCCATGAAATACACCTTCTACCTCATTTTGAATGGCCCAATGCGGGGGCACAACTAATTTTACCCCGCCAAAAACCGCCTCTAATTTCAGGATTATTTGTCCGTTTATGTCTGCCTGGCTAAGATCAATTTCAGCACCGCCAAAAACACAGGATATACGGCCGCCCTGAAAGTTTTTAGATACTACTTTCTTTACCACACCACTAAAAACAGAACGTACCATCAGGTAGTCGGAGCTGTCTGCAGGTATATCCTCACCGATTGCCTGAAAACCACTGCCAGGTACATTTTTCCATTTATTATACTCCATATCTTTTTTAAAATCAAGCCAGTTATTTTTACCGGGCCTTAGAATAAAGATTACACCCATACCAATGATAACGAGTGGCCAAAACAACGGCTCAAGCCCTAAGTTGGGGATAAACTCATTTACCAAAAAAAAGCCCCCCACACCAATAATTATTAACCATGAATTGTTTCTGAAATGGTGTTTGAAACCAGAGTAAATACCAACCAGTATCAATATCATGGGCCATGAAAACACCCAGCCGGGAATTACAAAACCGATATTGCGTAATAACAAGACAGCACCCACTGCTACTAGTATCAGGCCACCAGCAATTCTTCCACTCTCCCTGTCTTTTAAATTTTTATTGTTTTCCATTATGTATATTTTATAACACAAATGTAAAGTGGGTTTACAATAGCTAAAAGTGGCTTTAGGTAAATTGTAGGTAGCAGGCGGTAAATGATGTAATTTAGAAGGTGAGCATTATCTTATCGGCAAACTGTTTTAGCTTGGTGATGAATAACTTTGAACGCTATTTTTTTTGCGTGCTTTTAAGTAAGTAAAATTGGTAGCTATATTTTTGAGTTCACGCCGTTCAGCATAAACATAAATAAGAAAACAAATGATAAGAAAATATAGGCATCATTTTTTGTTGCCTGCAATTTATTGGCACAGAGTATTTATGGACGCTAATACCAAAACTTAACAACATTTCAATTATGAGTATTAAAATCCCCACTGCATAAATTGTAACAATTTTATTGAGGCTGAAAATTCTGGCACATATTTTTAAACCACTCTAATTTTCGGTTTGAGTTTTCAAAGCAGTATTGAAAAATGAAAGCTATATTTTAAACTGATCCTAATAAACCATTAATGACAAACAATTTAAAAAGATTGCCTTATATCCAAAAGCTGACTTACCAGCTTTTAATGATTTTACTAATCGGTGTTTTTATTTGCCTGGGTCACAGTGTACTGGTGCCTATTTACTTTTCTATTCTTTTATCTATCTTACTATTACCTATTACTAACCTTCTGCAAAAATTCTATTTTCCTGCAACCCTTGCTAATTTTATTGCAGTTATATTTGCCCTTGCTTTTATTGCCGGTATTGTATATTTTCTTTCTTCTCAGATGGTTGGGTTTTTAAAAGATGTGCCTTCTATAAGGGAGCATTTAGCTGAGCACATTGCCAGTTTGCAAAACTGGGTAGAGCAAAAACTGCATGTAAGTACTGCACAACAAAAAGTTATCATTGATACTGCAAGGGACGATGTGAAGCATTCCGGCGGACAATACCTTGGAAAAACTTTTCTTACAGTATCAGAAACGGTGGTGCTTATTGTACTGGTAGCAATCTATTCTTTTCTTATACTCTGCTACCGCCACCTGATAACAAGATTTTTGTTTGCAATTTTTAGCAGCCAGCATAAAGAAAGTGTTCAGCATGTTTTGCTTGAATCAAAACAGATTATTCAAAAATACATGATCGGCCTGTTAATAGAAATGACTATCGTAGCAACCTGCAATGCTGCTCTTTTATTGATAATTGGTGTTAAGTATGCTATTTTCCTAGGAGTGTTTGCTGCTGTACTCAATATCATACCCTACATAGGATTGTTTACAGGACTGCTTTTTACGGTGTTGGTGACGTTGGGCAATACATCCAGCATGAATGATATTGTCTGGATAATTGTGGGTATGGAGACCATTCATTTTTTGGACGCCAATTTTTTAATGACTAAGATTGTTGGCTCAAGGGTTAAAATAAATGCTTTGATGACAATTGTTGGCGTTGTAATTGGCGGCACAATGATTGGCTTGCCTGGAATCTTTCTAGCGTTGCCAACCATCGCCATACTGAATGTAATATTTTCACAAATAGACAGCCTTAAACCATGGTCAATTTTGCTAAGCGATGATCGAGAAGATATCCCTCAAAAAAGAATTTTAAAACACCTGCAAAAAATACGGGG
>JANYFT010000158.1 GCA_025359625.1 Ferruginibacter sp. | reverse complement strand
ACTCTGGCGGCGAGTTCCTTGATTTTAGGCTTACATTTAAAATTTCAGCCTTTTTATTCGGAGCCTTGATTTTTTTTGTTTCTTTTTTTTATCAAGAAAAAAAAGAAAATAGGGTCTAACACAATAAAGTAAATGCTTTGCAAACTAAAGGCCTAATTCTATTTCTTTAAAATAAAAATATGAGGCTATTGTTTTTAAATGCCGTGATGTTATTCAATATCACTGTCAACCTGCAGGCACAATCACAACAAAAAGCAACTATGCTTTTTGATGGCAAAACCTTTACAGGTTGGCAAGGAGACACACTAAATACCTGGCGAATCATCAACAAAGCTTTAATGGGCGGAAGCCTTACCGAAACAGTACCGCACAATGAATTTATTGCCACCACCGAAAGCTTCGGTGATTTTGAACTTACGCTGGAATTTAAAATTACCGGCACCGGCTTTGTAAATGCAGGGGTGCAATTTCACAGCGAACGATCAAAAAATCCCGCTTATGAAATGATTGGCTACCAGGCTGATTTGGGAAATGGTTACTGGGCTAGTTTATATGATGAATCCCGGAGAGATCTTACCATTGTGCGACCCGACAGTGTATTGATAAAAAAAATTCTCAGGCCTGCTACCTGGAATCATTTTAAAATAAAAAGCGTGGGAAGAAGAATTCGTATTTGGCTGAATAATGTGCAAACAGTTGACTATAGCGAACCTGATGAGAAAATTATACATACCGGAAAAATTGCATTGCAGGTGCATGGAGGAGGAAAGGCATTGGCTGCTTACAGGAATATTAAAATCATCAGGTTGTGATCGTGGTGCTAACTTTTAGAAGTTACATTTTTGCGTAGGTGTCCTTCTCCTGTGCCTTCTTGTTACCCATCTTCAATGCGGGCAACTGTACATTGCCGAGCATTAGTAACGTGCTTACACTGGAAACCTCGCCTGCAAAACCATCGCATCATTCCAGTGCCTGTTTTTGTTTTGTGATAGCCCTCCTTTCTCTTTGGCATTCCTGCACCAGTTGGATATCTATATAAATTTCTGGTGTTGCTATACAGCTTAATATTAGTTTTATAAGTCCGGATTATATCTGGAACTTAGCGCAGGTAAATTTTAAATACAGGATAGTATAAAATGACATTTGAAAATTTTCAGCAAAGCATAAAAAGCGGCTTACCGCCTCAAGGCATCACCGTGTACCTGTTAGCCATGTGGCACGACGGACAGGGCAACTGGAATAAAGCGCATAGCCTTGTAGACAGCCTGGAAGATGCTACCGCCTGTTGGGTACATGCCTATCTTCACCGTAAAGAAGGTGATAACCGGAATGCAGATTATTGGTACCGCAAGGCTAATAAAAAAAGGCCCGATGTTTCCCTGCAACAGGAATGGGAAACAATTGTTGAACCATTGCTGTAATTTTTTGTTGTAGTGCCCGCCGGCACGGGTAAGTAATGCGTATTAAATTGCTCCCTTTTAAAATGATATGATGATTATAAAGTAATCCCCTCATATTTGCATGCTGGCAGCCTTTAAGCAATATTGATTACTTCTTTACAACATGACAAAAAAAACCACCGGAGCAGATGAAGACCTTCATTTGTCAATTGCAATTAAACAGGGCGATAAAGAGGCATTTGGCAGGCTATATGATAAATATGCACCTGTGCTGATGGGCCTTATTAGCAGGGTATTACCTGCTGATAGTGAAAGGGAAGAAATGATGCAAATTGCTTTTTTGCATATTTGGGATCAAATTGGTTCCTTTGATGCTTCAGGGAATTCTTTTTTAACCTGGCTCATAAATACTACACGCCATCTCGCTATTGATAAAGCAAAATCGCTACCGGCACAGAACCAGCCTATTCAAAATCCCGTATATACACACGCCAATAAAAATAATAATCAACAGCTTTTTTTAGGGTCTGTTCAAATGGTTATATTTGACCTTGTATATTATAAAGGATTAAGTTGTGCAGAAGCTGCGACAGCACTTACAATGCCTGTAGAAGAAATTAAAAAGAATATAAGACTCGCTATAAAAAGCATCAACGGAGAAACTGTAGTATGACAAGTGATAAAGAATATATCAATTCGGGTATGCTGGAACAATATGTTTTAGGCTATACCAGCCCTGCCGAATCAACGGAAGTAGAGCTGATGGCAGCCACGTACCCGGCAATAAAGATGGAAATAGAAGCCATTCATGAATCGCTGGAGGCGTATGCAATGGAGCAGGCCATTAAGCCTAACCCTATTATAAAACCATTTTTGCTGGCCACTGTTGACTATTCTAAAAGAATTAAAAATGGAGAACCCGCTACTGTGCCGCCTGTTTTAAATGAAAGCTCTGCCATTGAAGATTACGCCCCCTGGCTTAACCGCACTGATATGATGGTGCCGGATGATAATGACATTTTTGCAAAAATCATCGGCTACACTCCTGAAGCTATTACTGCTATTGTTTGGATAAAAGAATATGCACCCCATGAAGTACATGACCATGAATTTGAAAAATTTCTGATTGTGGAAGGTACCTGCAATATTATTGTGGAAGATACAGTGCATGCACTTATACCGGGAGATTATTTTGCTATTCCGCTTCACAAAAACCACCTGGTTAAAGTTACTTCTGCCATACCCTGTAAAGTTATTTTGCAACGCATAGCGGCATAAGTATGATAGTGTTTTCAGTGATGATTACACAGGTATCAGCATCCAGCTATTTACCATGCCTTGCATAAAAAAAGCCAGCTATGAGGCCGGCATTATACAAACAATAAAAAATAATTATTACTGCGGAATTACCACCTGGGCTGGCGCTGCCGGGCCATTGCCTGCAGCATTAACACCAAACATACTAACGCTGTAAGGCACACCACTTGGCAGGTTAAACATTTCTGATTCTTTACGGGTAGTGGCGGTTAAAAAAACACTGGTTTCACCAATAGAAATTATAACCGTATCGTTTACATAATCTACCTGCGCACCCGGCGGCACAGCTGTTATCACAAAAATTTTAGCAGCAGCCACCGATTTTTTACTCCCTGCAATAATAGTACCCTTGGTGCCATTAATGGTAGCAGTAAAATTGGTAATAGCACCCGGCTTGGGCAAAGGCTGTGTCTGGCTTTTGGTAGGGATAAACCCTGCACTTAACACAGTAGCTGCATCACCGGCGGCCACTACACTTATATAGTTGGCAGTGCTGGTAAAAGAAGTGTCCCAATCAGCCACAGCAGTTTTTAATGCCTGGGTAGCAGCACGGCCACCATTTACTTTATTGGCCAGCGCAGTTACCAGGTTATCATTTATTTGCTGCAAAGTAGCTACAGGCACCGGCAAATCAGCAAATACAGGCTGCACTTTTTTTGTAGCCGTAATTGCCGGAGCAAGACAATTAATTACATTGCTTCCAAAAGTTGTTTTTACAGAAGCGTTCTCTTTTTTAAAGGCAAGAGAAGCCTTTTGAACTCGAACCATAATGTTTAAATTTAGGAGTTAAGAAATTGTTAAGGATAAGAATATTTTAGGTAAACTGATGGATGAACTAATTATTGTATGTATGCAAAAAAATATTTTTGCAATTTTTACTATTTAATTATTAAGCATAGCAAATAATTGCAGGCATTAAGGGCATTATATAAACTGTAAGGCCACAGCACATGCTTCATATTTTCTCAACTATATGGAAAAATCATTTTTCTATATGGAAAAATCGCTGTGTTATATGGAAAAATCATTTTTCAATATGAAAAAATCGCTGCGACGTATGGAATTATCATTTTTCCATATAAAAAAATTGCTGCGACACGTGGAAAAATCATTTTTTTAGATGGAATTATCATTTTTCCATATTGAAATGTCATTTTTCCAAATAGATTTGGTTTTGCACTTAATAGTACGTGAAAAAGCAGCGTTAGTAGCCTTTAAGAATTTTCGTTTTTGTATTGTTGTTGTGTTTAAAAGTAATAAGAGGGAGAACTTAAAAACAAAGGAGCGCATGACTGTTTTTGGATTTACGATTGCTGCAAAATAATTGGAAACGTTTACTTTAGTGTATGTATGCCCGGCAAGGCACATGGATACCAGAGCATTTTGCCCGCCCTACACTTCTTTGCTCCAAAGCAAGAGTTTACAAATTTGAAGAGGTGCTTGTGTCAATAAAAAGATATAGTTTGGTAAAACGTATTGTACTAACGACAATACAAAATGTATAATAACAGATTGTTGATTATCAGTAATATTTTTTTCTTACTTTTAATTATTAATAGCGTCTTATAACATAAATACAGACGTTGTAGGCAATGGGACAGCCGACCTTCCACAACCCTAGGACTCGACATAGTATGAAAATTTTTAGAAAGCGAATGACAAAAGATAAAAATAAAGATCGACTGAATTTTAATTGCAATTCAAAATCAACTATAACATTATAATTTATGAAACGTAGAACATTTGTTAAGAACTCCACATTGACAGCTTTTGGAATTGCAACATTTGGTGCCATTAATTGGAATGGAAAAAGCTTTGAAGGGGACAATGAAACCACTAGCGATATCTTAGGTCCGTTTTACCGCCCAGGGTCACCTATGAGGAGCAACTTAATTCCCGCCGGATCAACAGGTGACGTAATGCATTTAAGTGGAACCATTTTTAAAAAAGACGGAAAAACACCGCTATCTAATATACTCATCGAATCTTGGCAATGTGATGAACATGAACATTATGATAATGCTTCTGATGACTATTTATTTCGAGGGGCTGTGAAAACGGGTAGAGATGGTAAGTATGCATTTAAAACTATAGTGCCAGTAGCATACAAAGACGGTGATGCATGGAGACCAGCCCATATTCACATGAGGATTTCGAGTAGTGATCATCAGGATCTTATCACACAAATATATTTTAAAGGCGATCCCCATATTGAAGAGGACGCAGCAGCTAAATCTCCACAATCCGTTAATCGTATTTTGGAAGTAAAGAAGAATTCTTCCAATGAAAACTTTGTGAAGTTTAATGTTGTGATGGGTAAAACCTTCAAATTGAATGATGCAGGGTATAAGAAAATCACTGGACTGTATAAGTTGAAAAATGAAATGGCTGAATTCACCAGAGAAGACGATTTACTCTTTTTCAAATTAAATGGACAATTTATGGAAGGTTTAATGTACAAGGGAAACAATTCATTTGAAGGTGGTATTGGATTTAATAAAGTAAAATTTGAAATAATGACTAATGGAGATGTACTGACGAAAATTACAATGTGGGATCGCTGGACTGAAGATCAGAAATATTTGAAAGTGTATGAGGGAATAAAAACTTTTGCGTATGGCAAATAACCACTACCTACAACATGGGTATTGCTGCAAGTGCGGCTTGACGTTGTATCAATGGGCATTTTATCGCTATCAACATCAACCGGGCAGGACAAGCATCGCCGGGCTTTTGTTTGTTAACTTTTACTTTATTATCTTTAATCATCAGCGGCTCCGGGCA
>JANYFT010000081.1 GCA_025359625.1 Ferruginibacter sp. | reverse complement strand
GTATTGGCAGCGGCTGCCATAGCAAAACAAAAAAAACTAAATGTAGTGGTGGGTCTTCAAAGGCACTACCAAAATTCGTATCGTGAATTATTCAAGCGAAAGGATATGATTGGCGACATCACCTCAATGCAGGCCTGGTGGAACAATGATGGCGTATGGGTAAGGCCACGTAAATACAACCAGACAGAAATGGAATACCAGATGCGCAACTGGTATTATTTTAACTGGCTTTGCGGCGATCATATCAACGAGCAGCATATTCACAACTTAGATGCTGTCAATTGGTTTAAAGGCAGCTATCCTATAAAAGCCCAAGGATCAGGCGGTCGCCAGGTGCGTAAAGGAAAAGACCATGGTGAAATATTTGATCATCATTATGTAGAGTTTACTTATGCTGATGGCAGCATACTTAACAGCCAATGCCGGCATATTCCCGGAACTATGAGCAGGGTTGATGAATTATTAATTGGTACAAAAGGAAGGATAGCAGCAGGAGATGCCAACATCATTGATCATAAAGGAAAAGTTTTATATCAGTTTGATAAGACTACAGAAAATAATCCTTACCAAACTGAACATGATGAATTGTTTGCTGCCATTGCAAAAGGAGAGTATAAATATAATGATGCTGAAAATGGCGCAAGAAGCACGATGACATCTATATTGGGGCGCATGGCCACTTACAGCGGACAAATTGTGGAATGGGACAAAGCAATTAATTGCGGCCTTGACCTGCACCCTAAAGTATACGATTGGAATGCTCTGCCACCTTTGGTACCTAATGCAGATGGTTTCTATCCCGTTGCTGTGCCTGGCGTAACAAAATATGTATAAGGAAGTGCTGTCTTAAAAAATATATCATGAGCGGGGTTATTTGTCCTTCTGTGAAGTACAAAAAATAACTCCGCTTATAATTTAAAATATTCCAAACTAACAGGTTCACTAAAATATTTCAAATTTATTTTATTGTTTGTCAGTACATACAAAACAACTATCACTAAATGAAAAAAACAATCACCTTCCTTTCACTCATACTAATTTCTATCCTGACGTTTTCACAGGGAAAAATTATAGAAAGCCTTTCCATACAAAGTAAATTTTTGGGTAAAGCCGTAAAGTATTCTATTTACCTGCCTGCAGATTATGAAACCTCCCAACGCCATTATCCCACCTTGTATTTATTGCACGGTTATTCTGATGATGAAACCGGCTGGACACAATTTGGAGAAGTACAAAAGATCACTAATGAAACCATTGCCAAAGGTGATGCCACACAAATGATCATTGCCATGCCGGATGCAGGCGTATCCTGGTATATCAATGATGCTGCAGGCAAAGTGCCGTTTGAAGATTTCTTTACAAAAGAATTTATCCCCTTCATTGATTCTGTTTATAAAACCCGTAGTAAAAAAGAATACCGTGCAGTAGCAGGTTTGTCAATGGGCGGTTATGGTTCTTTAATTTATGGAATGAAACACCCGGAACTTTTTGCAGCCTGTGCACCTTTAAGTGCTGCTGTTTGGAACGATGATCATATTGCAGGAATGCCGCAGACAGACTGGGCCAATTATAAATTTAATGAATTGTTTGGCACCAACCTGGAGGGGAGAAAACACCTTACCGAAGCCTGGTACAAAAATTCTATCCTGAAAATTGCAGCGACAACCTCTGTCGAAAAATTGAATACAGTACGGTTTTACATTGATTGTGGTGATGATGATTTTTTAATAAAAGGCAATATGGAATTGCATGCGCTGCTAACCGACAGAAAAGTAAACCATGAATTTAGGATAAGAGATGGCGCACACAACTGGCTTTACTGGAGAACGGCCTTACCCGAAGTTTTGAAGTTTGTAAGCGAAAGTTTTCACCGGTAAAAACAGATTGCTGATGGTTAATTTTTTGTTGGCTAATGTCTTTAATTTTTAAAACACTTGCTGCCGCCCTTGCAAAACATTCGCTCTTAAAACTAAAAAGTAAACAGAAAATATCCAAGAGGCTTAAAAAAATCCGGTAGTAATTCTTCGTTGGTAAAAAAAGCGGCTTGGCATTTTTTAAAAGTTGCGCCGGCATAAAATTTTTACTAATGACCGTAGGTATTTTTAATAGTGGCTGCAAATTTTTGAATGTTATATTCAGTACGCAAATCCATTATGCAGTTGAAACAAATACAATCTGCAAATCGTTTACTAATATATCGCTGCTCCTCATCATTTATTGTTATGTTATAGCACTGACACTGTGTTATATTACCCACTTTACACTCAAATTTATTGCCGCACTTTGGGCAAAGTTTATCTTCATGCTTGCACATGCGTTTGTACGTTTTTAATGTTTACATATTTGTGTTGCAAATGGGCTGGCACATTAAACAATCCAGGATTAAAAAGAGCCGCCAGTAACTGAATGCCATCCACCAGCGTACCAGCCGATGGTTGGGTAAACAGATCGTAATCAGCTATAAAAACTGCATTGTCCTCTACGGCACACAAACCACTCCAGCCTGGCTTTCCGGTTAGCAGGTGCAGTTCTTCCATTGTTCTTTTTACCTCAAAACCGCAGGGTGCTATTACCAATACTTCAGGGTTGTAACGCAGCACTTTTTCCCATGATGTTACAATACTATCGCCGCCCGGGTTGCCCAACATATCTATTCCACCAGCATAAGCAATCTGGTGTGGTATCCAGTGTCCGCAATTGTAAATAGGTTCAATCCATTCCATCAATAGCACTCTTTTTGGCAATACCCTTGTTCGGCGCATTTCATCAATAATAAAATCAATTTTGTGTTGCAGCCCAGCCAGGTATTTATATGCCGCTTCTTCTTTACCCATTGCTTTTGCAATTACAATAGCGGTAGTAAATACATCTGTAAGATTGTTGGGTGTAAGCGGTATCAGCAGTGGCTGCTTTGTTAGTTTTGCCACAGCAGCGGCGGTGCAGGCAGTATCAATCTGGCATACTTCACACACATCCTGTGTAAAAATTATATCGGGTTGTATTTGTTGTAAAATAACATTATCTACATAATACATACTTTTGCCTTGCGCTTTGGAAGCAGAAAATATCTTATCAATTTCTATGCTGGTGTAAGTATTACCTTCCAGCACATAGCGTACTACTTTTTGCTTTTCTTTCAGGGCCTGTTTGGGGCATTCAAAAGTTACCCCGTACAGGTGTTCCTGCAAACCCATATCATAGATCATTTGTGTAGCAGCTGGCAAAAAGGAACATACTTTCATGGTATAGAATTTATAGTACAAAAAATATTGTCCGGGCTAAGAAGCTATGTGGAACTGCATTGGCGTCGCACTCTTGTACTTTTTAGCTATTTGGTACGGTGTTTAAATTTGCTACAGTTTTCATTTTTTACTATTTAGTTTGCCAGGCGCATATTATCCTTGCTTTTCAATTGCTCGGGCAACAAAATAAAAGCGATGAAACTTTACGTTGCACCGCTTTTTATAATTTATGTCAACTGCAATTTTAAAACAGGAAAGCGTTGTTGTGCCAGTTCGAAACCTCCAAATAAAATACCGCTATATACAAGGGTACCCATTAAAAAGTTTTTCATAAAAGGGAAACCCTGCGCATAACATTGCATCAGGCCAGCCCAGTTTTTTGTTAGCGGTGTCATGGTTCTTAAATCAGTTCCGCCGCCTATCCAAACAGTAAAATCTGCAATGAGCCAATGGCTTAGTGCAGCCACTACCGAAGCGATCACTACATTTTTTACAGATACTTTTTGAAGGATCCATTTGCCAAAAAATACTATCAATGCAAACACTCCGTAGATGACATACCAGCCACTATACATAGCACCATACTTTCCACCAAAAACAAACAGGTTAATGATGAGATCGCTTACCAGTAAAGTAAGTAGCGGAAATGCAAACGCTTTCCATTTACTGCTAAAATAAGCACCCCCAAATAAACCCATAGCACCAATGGGTGTAAAGTTTGCCCAGGGTGTTAGTTGTGCTGCATTGGGTATGCGCATGGCAGCCACTACTATCATTAACAACAGCAGTATTGCAAAACGGGGATTTATTTTTTTTGTTGACATGATGATTATTTTTTAATTTATAATTTAAAACTCAGGCCCGCATTGATATTAAAGCCCAGGGTGTTGAAACCATACACTTCCGTGTATTTACTGTTAGTAATATTTTTAGCATCCGCAAAAAGTTTCAGTTTGCCATTCATGAATTTGTACTCTGCATAAATATCCAGCAGTGCATACGATTTTAACGCCACCTTACTTGCCTCAAAAGTTACCGGATCAAAAAACAAATCAGTACGCTTGCTGAAGGTTTTAAGGTTAGCACTTACAAATAAATCTTTTGTAGCTTGATAACCGATATTTATACCTATGCTGTGTTTTGGCCTGCGGATAAGATTGAAATAGGTAGTGTCTTTAGCACCGGCCCTGGTAGTTACTTTACCATCAACAAACGCATAGGATGTGCGAATAGTAAGACTTTTGCTTATAATAAAAGCAGGCTCAATCTCAAAGCCTTTGTCATGTTGTTTGTCAAGGTTAATGTTGGTATAAGATGGGCCATAAACAATAGCATCTTTCACTTTTCTATCAAAAGCTACTGCCCTTAACTCAATTTTATTTTCAGCAAAAGCTGATTGTACTCCAGCTTCGATACTGGTACTTTTTTCAGGTTTCAGGTTTTCGTTGCTGCCGTATTTACCATACAAATCATACAAAGTGGGCGCTCTGAAACCAGTACTGTAATTTAAAAAAACTTTGGTCTTGTTGTCAATTAAATAAGAAGGATTAAAGCTATACGTAAAGTTGTTGCCATATTTTGAATGGCTATTGTAGCGGCCGCCCAATTCTATGTTCCACCCCTGCAGGTTGTGCAGGTAAAACGAAACATAAGGACTCGTCATGGTGATGGAAGGATCTTTTTTAGTGGCGGTAGTATCCAGCATTTTTGTGTACTGAAAATTAATACCGCCAAGTACCTGTACATATTTGTTGAGGTCATTATTTAAAAATAATTCTGCATTATCAAACTTGCCTTTAAAATAGGAACTACCATACGGGCCTTCGTAGGTGCGG
>JANYFT010000041.1 GCA_025359625.1 Ferruginibacter sp. | reverse complement strand
AAACCCCAATCAAATGCGTTCTTATTAATTCATACAGCGGTTTCTTTTCATTGCCTGTATTAAACATGATTTGACCAGATTCCTGCAGCGGCATGTGGCAATCAATACATTTATTGATAAGTGTTTGTTTGTCTATATTTTTTACAGTACAAAAATTATGGCTGTCATCGTTATGGCAATTCATGCAGCGCTGTGCAAACACTTCTAAACTGTTGCTTTCTTTCTGGTGTACATTGTGGCAGGAAGAACAATTGAGCACCATTGATTGCTTAAAACATTTGCTGGCAGTAAGTAATGCATACTGGTTACCATGTACATCAAGCCTTGCCGTACTGTCTTTGTTATAAGCAGGCTTAAAAAAATCATCCAATTTATTGCCCGGTAAAAAACTGAATGCAGGTTTACTATTTTCTCTTAACCCCGAATGGCAACTGGCACAGGCATCCAGTTGCTGCTGCCTGCCGAGTGTTGCAGTGTTGATAATAAATTTTCCTTTTTTATCAGCCGGATTTTCATTGTGATATTGCACATGTTTTTTACCAGAACCATGACAGGTTTCGCATGAAATAGATAAAACCATCTGGCTACTGTCAAATACAGATTCACCTGCGTAATTTAATTTCTCCCCGGAAAATGTGGCATGGCATTCAAAACACTTTACATAAACCATGCGGTTAAACATTGCTTTATCTGCAGGGTAGCCGGGGCTGTTGATCCACTTGTGAGCCTCAACAGACCACGATAAAGGCAACTGGTAAAATTTATCATCGCTGTTAAATAAAAAAGTTTGCCCTTTTTTACCTGAGCCTATCACCATATCTATCCGGTGGCTTGCTGCTAATATGCCCCTGCTATATGCCGATTGATAAAAGCCATCTGTTTTTTTATGAACTCTTACGTATAAATTGTTGCTATAAACTACACTGTCTTCTTTGTATAACGCTTTACTCAATATCTCACTGTTCATCCATGCAGATGTGTTATAATGCGGAGTCTTTGCATAGCTGTCATTCGTTTCCTTATGGCAGGTGATGCAGGTTTGGGAACCTATATAATCGTCGTTTGCGCCATACACAACTTTAACCGCTTTCAAGCTGCTGCCTGTATTGCACATGGATGAGCCCACATAAATGAACAGTACAATAACCGTAATTACCAAACGGTAGCCCTGGAAATATTTTGAAACACTTTTCATGTATGGCTGCAATCAATATACTAAACTAAACGTCTTTTATTAACTTTTAAAAACTAACCTGCCTCGTCCTGATGCCCTTACTGTCATAAAACTCCACCTGCTTTATTGCTGAAGAAATTACAACCGAACGGGATGACTGGGAAAGATAACCGCTGCCGTAACCCAGTTCCAGTTTTCTTTTTTTCTTACCCTCCATAGACAACACAGCGTACCTTTCATTTTGTGTTGGATAAATACGTTTTAAAGCAACTGCATCATTTTGCTTAAATATTTTTACTGAATCCAGCACCTGGGAAATAACAAAAAGAGACTGTTTATTTTTTGTTTCCAGTCTTGCCAATGCCCTTGCATCGGCATCCACTATAAAGCCGGATTGATTTAAAGAAAGCGGTTTGAAATTTCCTTTGCCATCACCCAGCATGGTGAACCCCTTACCAGCATCGTATTTTCCTATCACCACGTCCGTTCCGTAAAAATTACCTACCCCTATTAAATCGAGATTTCCATCATGATTGACATCCATTGGTATCATTCCAAACAATGGTGACACCTGTGCCTGTTGTGGCAACTTTTTTATTTCAAATTTTCCGTTGCCCTTGTTTTCAATAAAAACAGAGGCTAAAATTTTACAGGTAAGTGTTGGAGGGGATGTTGCCTTAAATGATTCCAATATTTTTATGGTTGAAGCTTTGGCGTAATCAGTGTAAAGCAGAAACTGTTTTTTTAAAACCGGCAATTGTTCTACCATGTAATCCAAAGAAACTGCTGGATAATTTTCTCCATCTTCATAATAACTCATGATGGGATCCATCGTTCCGTTCTTGTCAAAATCTTGGTAACAAAGGGTCACTGGTTTTTCATTGCTACATTGAAAAGGACAATTTAATCCCCAATTGCCTGCTACATAATCCATGTCCCCATCATTATCAAAATCACCGGCAATTAGACTTTGCCATAATCCATTTGATTGTTCTAAGCCGGATTGTTTTGTACTATTTATTAATTTCTTTCCGTCATTTTTAAAAATAGTAATGGGCATCCATTCGCCTGTTATCAATAAATCCGGTTTGTTGTCATTGTCTATATCAGTCCATAAGGCGCTTGTAACAAGACCAATATTTTGTAAGCCCGATGCAATAGATTCAGTGACATCTGTAAAATGTCCTTTATCGTTTTGAAGTAAATAACTTCTGGAACACTGCGGATAGAATCCGGGTTTAACTCCGCCGCCAACAAACAAATCCAAATCACCATCCCCATCATAATCTGCTGCTACTACACAGGAGTTGCTTGAAATCATAACCGGCAACGCTGTTGTATCAATCGTAAATTCTCCTTTACTATTATTTTTATACAGCCTGTCCTGGTATCTTTTATTGCCATCTGTAAATTGATTACCGCCGCTTACAACA
This sequence comes from Ferruginibacter sp., assembly GCA_025359625.1. GTDB lineage: Bacteria > Bacteroidota > Bacteroidia > Chitinophagales > Chitinophagaceae > Ferruginibacter. The sequence continues at coordinate 43 of JANYFT010000041.1, read as the reverse complement.
TACAGGTCTGCATCACCATCGCCATCTGCATCAAAAAAAAGCG
>JANYFT010000428.1 GCA_025359625.1 Ferruginibacter sp. | reverse complement strand
ACTTAAAGGGTTTTGGCCGGCATCAAAATCCATAAAAAGCGATCCGGTAATATCTTTTGTAACCCCGAAAGAAATTATTTTCATATCTGTCTTATTTATTGGAACAATGCAGGAATTATTATTTTATAATAGCCAAAGGTCGTTAATTAGCATAAGAGATTTCTTAAAAACCAAATATTCTTTCTAAAGTTATCACATAAACCAAATGGAAAGATATATTTAAAGTAAATGGTTATGTAGGTGCATTTCAAATTGTGGTTAGGGTTGCCAACCTTTTGCGCTTGTACTTACTCAGCAATAGTCTTCCTAAGGTTGGCAACTCTCGAGTCTGCGACTATTTGAAATGCACCTGGTTATTATTTTAACTAATTTGATCATCCCCTGTTTTTTATTTCGTAAAAAACAATGCAGGGTTAAACCCATAACCCGTTGTCACAAATAAACAGTTCTGTGTGAATAAATTTTTTGTCGTTATTATCATCCCTTATCTTTATTGCATAATTTCATGTAACAGAGTATTCACCATTGTTCAACTTATTAAAACATTTATGAAAAAATTATTGCTACAGTTAAACAAACAATTAATGGTTATTACCGCAATGGTTATTGTTGTAGTGATTGGTGTAGCAGGCACAACAGCACCCCCGCAGAACCACCTGTACAAGAACCTGAAAATATTGCCGCAGGATATCAGCCGGGAGGCTATGCATGATATTATGGAAGGCCAGTTTGCAGATGCGATGGGGATTAAATGCGACTACTGCCATGTAAAAGAACCGGGGGCCGATCATCCTGATTTTGCCAGCGATGCCAATCCTAAAAAAGATATTGCCCGTGCTATGATGACCATGGTGCTGCAACTCAATAAAGAAAACTTTAAAGTGCAAAAACCGCTGATTGGCGATTCACTGATGGTAGTAACCTGCTACACCTGTCATCATGGAGGCACATTTCCTGATACCAAAAGCAAGATACCTGTGGTGCATGAATTTGGGCCACCTCCACCACCAGCGCCACCTAAACAATAATATTAGCCAGTGGCTGTTTAACCGATGGTTTTACAACTTCTAAAATGATAAAAAAAACCTCATTGATATCACAATGGGGATTTTTTATAAATGGGTAATGGACTTCGCAAAGGGTGTTGAAGGTTTTTGAGTACCATACGGATCATTCCTGTTTTATTATTCGAAATTCAAAAACCAAGTTGGCAAGCCTTTTTTATGGTTGTTCATTTAAAAACGCAGGCAACTTATATCATTAACTAAACCGGATTCATTCGTAATTAATAATGGTATTGTATAGGCATACACTGAACCAAAGCCTCTATAATTTTATAAAAACTAATTCTCATGGATGTAAAAATTGAACCCTCCTGGAAAGAAACCCTTAAAAATGAATTTACAAAGCCTTATTTTTTAGAGATAGTAACTTTTTTAAAAATAGAAAAAAACGCGGGTAAAATAATTTATCCGCCCGGTCCTTTACTGTTCAATGCGTTTAATCAAACGCCTTTTAATAAAGTAAAAGTGGTCATCATCGGGCAAGATCCCTATCACAATCCCGGGCAGGCACATGGCCTTAGCTTTAGTGTACCCAATGGCATAAAACCCCCACCATCGCTGGTAAATATCTACAAAGAAATTCAAAAAGATTTGGGTATTGCCATGCCTGCGGGCTATGGTAACCTTACCAGGTGGGCAGAACAAGGCGTGCTTTTATTGAATGCCATTTTAACGGTAAGGGCAAACGAACCGGCCAGCCACGCTAAAATTGGCTGGATGAATTTTACAGATACGGTCATAACAAAAATATCTGATGAAAAAAAAGGGGTAATATTTCTTTTATGGGGTAAATTTGCGCAGGAGAAACAGTTACTGATAGACGAGACCAAACATTTTGTACTAAAAGCAGCGCATCCTTCTCCCTTTAGTGCGGATAAAGGTTTTTTTGGTTGTAAACATTTTTCAAAAACAAATGAGTTATTAACTGATCAAGGTTTACCCCCTATTGACTGGAAATTATTAACCCCCTAACACCTGTTTTTAAAACAGATCAATAAATATAACCAAGCGTTTTGACCAATACAGATAACCAATCTATACAGCCAGCACCTACTTCTTTTAAAGAAATATGTGGCAATATTTTTGGCAGGATATGGGCTTTTTGGGGCATGCTTTCTTTCGCTGTAACCTTTCTTATTATTTTTCTTCCGTCCATGGCAGCTTATTTAATTCCGGGGCCAAAAGGGCAGGATTATTTTATAGCAGTATCAAGGGTTTGGATGTGGACTTGGCTCAGGATGGTTGGTTGCCCCGCAATCATTAAGGGAAAAGAAAATTTTAAAAAGGGGCAAACCTATGTAGTAGTGTACAATCACAATGCATTAATTGATGTTCCCTTATCTGCCCCGTTCATACCCGGCGGCAACAAAACTATTGCCAAAGCCTCCTTTGCAAAAGTGCCCATTTTTGGCTGGTTCTATAAAAGGGGATCTGTTTTGGTTGACAGGGGCGACAACAAAAGCCGCCTTAAAAGTTTTGAAGATATGAGGGAAGTATTGCGGCATAACATGCACATG
>JANYFT010000410.1 GCA_025359625.1 Ferruginibacter sp. | reverse complement strand
GGGAAAACGTTATCCTCCATCCCGGCATCCCTGATGCGTTGAAAGTTCTCTGTAACAGAAAACAACAAATCGGCAGCCCATACCTGCACACCAAATTCCCGGTGCAGGAAAATGGACGACATTGCCCTTCCGCAACCAAGGTCCAGCACCCGCATTCCTGGTTGAAGGCTCATGGCTGTGGCAAGCCATTCGGTCATCCACAGTGGATTGGCCCCACCACTTATGCTGGCGGTGATCCATTCAGGATTATAACCCGACGAACGGGGAAACGCCGGTGACACAAACTTGTTATCCATGATGTTGACTTACTGGTTTATTTTTTGCATTAATTGGAGCATATTGACTGGCATAACCTTCCCATGGTAAAAATAAAAAAATAGTTGGCTTATTCCACGGATAGTCCAAAACCCTATTCAAATACATTCTGGTGTAAGAATTTGAAATACATCCGATAGGTCACTAAAAAATGATTTGTTTATCTTTTTCTAAGGATTGCTGCCAACGTAAATATATATTACCTGCTTTCTGAATAAAATTTTCAGAATTGCCAACAGGTATTTTAGCAGTGGTAAAAAAGATTGTTTATTTGCTCCGTATGGCTTCTACAGGATCCATTTTTGCGGCTCTTGATGCAGGAAAAATACCGGCCAAAACACCCACTATCAAACAGATAATTACCGTGCCGATCAAAAGCGGAAGGGAAACAAATACGGGAAAATCAAGCAGCTTAGAAAATACTACTGTGAGGATGTAAACTAAGAACAAACCAATGGCCCCACCCATCAGGCATAACATAGCAGCCTCCATTAAAAATTCGAACAATATGCTGGAGCGTTTGGCGCCGATAGCTTTTTTAAGGCCTATCATACTGGTTCTTTCTTTTACGGTTACAAACATAATATTAGCTATTCCAAACATGCCCACTATCAGGCTGATAACACCGATTAAACCGCCTACAATATCTACTGTACTAAACAAACCACTAATGGCCTGGCTAAAAGCTTCCACACTGTTCAAAGAAAAATTATCTTCCTCTGTAGGACTTAGCCTTCTTATCTGCCGCATGGCTCCTTGCAATTCCGTACTCAATTGGGTGGGAGTAATTTTATCTTTTCCTTTGGCGATCAGCACGGGGTTACTATATTCTTCTGCAATAATTTGTTTGGCAAATTTGTAAGGCAACATTACACAGTTATCATAATCCCAGCCAATAAAATTTTTGCCCTCTTTTTTTATTACGCCAACAATGTTTATCCGTTTACCTTTTATTTCAAAGTACTTTCCCAGCGCCCTTTCTGGCGTGCCATATAATTTTTCTGCATTGTCAAAACCAATCAGCCCAACAGCGCTGCCACTGTTAAATTCGGCATCTGATATATACCGGCCAAAATCAAATGAAATGGGTTGCACAGCCATCTGTGCTTCTGTAATACCATATACTGATGCATTTTCGATAATGTCGTCCCTGTAACTAAGGGTACCGCCCGACCTCATCAAAAAGCTAATATTATCCACCAGGTCTGAGCGTTGTTTTAAAAGGGCTACTTCCTCGTACTTCATGGTGGGCCTTGCCCTGAATTTCCAAAAAGGTTTGTCAGGGCCTCCACTATACTCCCATTTATCTATGTAAATGGTGTTGCTGCCAAGGCTGCTTACCTCATTTTGAATATTGTACTGCAAGCTGTTAACAGTAGCCAGTACACCGATGATGCAAAAAATTCCAAAAGCTACTCCTGTAAGGCTAAGGCCTGTACGCAATTTGTTTACCTTAAGCTCCTGCAAAGTGAGCCGCAAAGAGTTACCCAGAATCTGAACTGTTTTTTGCATACTTCAAATGTACAGCAAGCAAATGTATTCCTTATTAAAAATTGATAAATGGCAGGGGTGGCACTTTGATGCCATTATAAAACCAGTATGATAATAATTGTATAGCAGGTGATGTAAATTGCTTTCGTTATTTTTATAATAATGGAGAGTTTTCAAATTATAATATTTGTAATGGCCATATTGATTGGCTTATCTGCCATTGCAGATAAAATAAAATTACCGTATCCTATTTTGTTGGTAGGGGTGGGGCTTGTAATTGGTTTTGCACCGGCGTTACCTGATTTGGCACTTGATCCTGAAATAGTTTTCCTGATTTTTTTGCCACCGCTTTTATATGATGCTGCTTTTAAAACTTCCTGGCACGAATTTAAAACTTCCATTCGGCCAATTTCTACATTGGCAATTACATTGGTTTTTTTTACAACCGTTACTGTTGCCATAGCAGCACATTACTGTATACCTGGGTTTAGCTGGCCGCTTGCTTTTGTGTTGGGTGCCATTGTTTCGCCACCAGATGCTGTGGCTGCTACCAGCATTACAAAGGGGCTTGGCTTAAATAAAAAAGTAATCACCATACTGGAAGGAGAGAGCCTGCTGAATGATGCCTCTGCGTTGATCGCTTACCGTTATGCGGTAGCAGCTGTAACAACAGGTGCCTTTGTTTTTTGGAAAGCAAGCCTTGAATTTTTTTTAGTTGCTGGCGGTGGCATTGCAGTAGGAATTGTTATTGGATATATTTTTGTGTTGGTGCATAAAAAAATTACCCATAACCCGGTTGTAGAAACAAGCCTTACCCTGCTTGCTCCTTACATTGCCTATTTAGCGGCGGAGAGGCTGCATGTATCGGGCGTACTTTCTGTTGTTTGTGCAGGGCTGCTGGTTACCTGGCGTGCCCCTGAAATATTTTCTTATCAAACACGTATGCGTACCAGGGTTGTGTGGGATACCATCATTTTTTTATTAAATGGTATTGTTTTTATTTTAATCGGTTTACAATTGCCCGTTATTCTGAATAATATTAAAGGGTATTCTTTTTTACAACTGCTGGGGTATGGTTTACTGATTAGCCTGGTTACCATTATAGTTCGTATTGTATGGGTTTTTGCCGGCGTCTACAACCATCGTCTTTTTTCCCGTAAACAGAAACCTTTAGCAGAAGGAGAGGCTGTGTCAACTCCCGGGGAAACCCCCTGGAAAAATGTGCTAATTGTAGCCTGGACAGGAACAAGGGGAGTGGTATCGCTTGCAACCGCAATGGCACTGCCTTTTACGCTCAACAATGGGTCGCCTTTTCCCAACCGTCACATTATTTTATTTTTAACCTTCGTGGTTATTTTTGTAACGCTTGTGGTACAGGGATTAACCTTACCCTTGCTGATACGGTTATTAGGCGTTGAAAAAAGTGTAACTACCAATAAAGAAGATAAAGAGTTGGAACTAACAATAGCTCACCAGGTACTTGATTTTGTAGAAAAAGATTTCCCCATAAAACTGGAATCTAAAGTGGAGGAGCAGATCAGAAAAAAATATGACATTACCATCAATAAATTAAATAAAGATATTCAACAGATAGAAAGCCATAAAAAGCCTGCAACAAATTTATTGTCTACCAGTACCGGACAGTTGCTGCTTGCTAATCTTGAAATAGCTAAATTTCAACGGGAACTGCTTATTAAGTTTCATAAAGAAGGGAGCTTTAGTGATGAATCTATCCGCCATGCCGAAAGAGAATTAGATGTGGAAGAATTGCGGCTAAATGGATTGATCAATAAAAATGAACATTAAAAACTGTAACCGGGATTTATCTTTTGACCGTTATTATTGAGATATCAATACACCTTTAAAAAAGTAAAAGGTATCTGTAAAAAGCCTGAATAATAGGGTGTTCATTTTTTTTTATTTTTGCAAACAGGTTGGTTAAGCAGGCAAGTATTAAATTGCGGCATGATATTATAGTATAGCAAATCAGCAAAAACATTTTTAAATTTATATGAAGATACTGCCATCATCGGCTGCTCCTTTTTATACCAAACTAACTATGGTACTCATCAGCCTGATTGCCATAGGGTATTTAGCAGTATTGGGAAAGGAAGTATTAAGCCCATTATTGTTTGCACTTTTATTGTCTATTTTATTATTGCCGGTAGCCGCTTTTTTAGAAAAGCGGTCAAAGTTTCGCCGTAGTGCCGCAGCCGGTGTATCTGTTATACTATTGATTATTTTTATTGCACTTATTTTTTACCTTATCGGATCCCAGGTAGCGAACCTGTCAAGCGACTGGCCACAATTCAAAGAACAGCTTACCACTACAATGAAAGATTTCCAGCACTGGATTAGTGTGAATTTTCACATGAATATGGTAAAACAAATGGCCTATGTAAATACCGCCACCACAAAATTATTAACGGATAGCACATCAGTTATCGGGGCTACGGTAGTGTCTGTTTCTTCCATATTATTATTCCTGGTTTTTACTATGATCAATACTTTTTTCCTGCTTTTTTACCGAAGGCATATTGTTACTTTCCTGGTAAAAATTTTTAGGGAAGAAAATGAAATGATCGTGTATGATGTTATTGCCCAGGTACAATACATTATCCGCAAATATATACTGGGCCTTTTACTGGAAATGGCCATTGTTGCCACAGCGCTCTGCATTGTTTTTTGGTTGCTGGGTATTAAGTATGCTATGCTGCTGGGGATCATCACCGGGGTCTTTAACATCATTCCTTACATTGGTATTTTCACTGCACTTATATTTAGTGTGCTGGTAACATTTGCTACTGCGGCTGCAACAACTAAAATTTTACTGGTTGTAGCGGCAGTAGTGGTGATGCACCTTATAGACAGTAATGTGTTGTTGCCCGTAATTGTTGGCAGCAAAGTAAAAATAAACGGGCTTATTACTTTACTGGGTGTAATTGTTGGGGAAATGATGTGGGGCATACCGGGCATGTTTTTATCTATACCTGTTATTGCTATTGCAAAAATTATTTTCGACAGGGTAGAAGGGCTGCAACCATGGGGGCTTTTATTAGGGGATGAAAAAAATGAACTACAACCGCCACCGCTAAAGGAAGAAATTGCAGAAGGGAAAGTGTGATAGGCCGGTACCGCAGGTCAGACCGGATGATACACAGATCAGACCGGGCGATATTTATCATCCTTTCCTCTTCATTAAAATCTAACACTTACTAATAGTAAATCAGCATTCTTGCTTTATAAAAACCTTGTCTGACCTGCGGTACCGACCGGGTATCACTTCAAACTTTACCTGCCTTTTGATTAAACCTTCATCAACCCTTACCTTTGCGGCTCAAAATTATAAACACCATCAATTGAGGACAGGGGCATGAAGTATAGCAATGAAATTAACAGGCGTAAAACATTTGCCATCATCTCTCACCCGGATGCCGGTAAAACTACCTTAACAGAGAAATTCCTGCTGTTTGGAGGTGCTATTCAAACAGCGGGTGCGGTTAAAAGCAATAAGATAAAAAAGCATGCTACCAGTGATTTTATGGAGATTGAACGGCAGCGTGGCATTAGTGTGGCCACCAGTGTAATGACGTTTGAATATGATGGACACCTGATTAACCTGTTAGATACGCCCGGCCATAAAGACTTTGCAGAGGATACATACCGTACACTCACCGCAGTTGACAGTGTGGTACTGGTGATTGACAGCGTGAATGGGGTAGAGGCGCAAACAAGAAGATTGATGGAGGTAATTGCTATGCGAAACACTCCGGTAATTGTGTTCATCAATAAAATGGACAGGGACGGTAAAAACCGTTTTGACCTGATGGAAGAAATTGAAAATGAATTAAAGATCCAACTGCACCCCATGACCGTACCCATCAACAGTGGTAAAGAATTTAAAGGGGTGTATGACCTGCATAAAAAAAGCCTGGTATTGTTTACAGCAGGTACCAAGGCCAATGATGAAGATGTGGTAGAAATTAATGACCTCAACAATAAAATACTTGACGAAAAAATAGGCACAAAAGATGCCACCACTTTAAGGGAAGATGTGGAACTGATAGATGGTGTGTATGGGGAATTAAACAGTGCCGATTATTTAAGCGGCAAAACTGCCCCGGTATTTTTTGGCAGTGCGGTAAATAATTTTGGGGTAAAAGAAATGCTGGATACATTTGTCCGTATTGCCCCAACACCACGCCCACGACACACTACAGTAAGGGATATCAATCCTGAAGAGGAAAAATTTAGCGGATTTATTTTTAAGATACACGCCAACTTAGATCCTAAACACCGGGACAGGATCGCTTTTTTAAGGGTATGTAGCGGCAAGTTTGAACGCAACAAATACTATAACCATGTGCGTTTGGAAAGGGATTTTCGTTTCAATAATCCGTATAGTTTTTTGGCCCGACAAAAAGATGTTATCGAAGAAGCCTATCCCGGCGATGTGGTTGGTTTGTTTGATACTGGTAATTTTAAAATAGGGGATACATTGACCGAAGGCGAGCAGTTTTATTTTACTGGAATACCTTCTTTTAGTCCTGAAATATTTAAAGAAGTGGTAAACAAAGACCCGATGAAAACGAAGCAACTGGAGAAAGGATTATTGCAGTTGACGGATGAAGGTGTAGCACAATTATTTACACAGTTCGGGGGCAATAAAAAGATCATTGGATGTGTGGGCGAGTTACAGTTTGAAGTGATACAATACCGTTTGTTGCAGGAGTATGGGGCATCGGTACAAATGAATAGCCTGCCCTTTTTTAAAGCCTGCTGGCTTACCTGCAAAGACCCCAAAAAGTTACAGGATTTTATAAAATTCAAACAGGCCAATATTGCTGAAGATAAAGATGGCCACCTGGTGTACCTGGCACAAAGTGAATGGTTCTTAAATACAGAAAGACAAAATAACCCGGATATTGAATTTCATTTTACGAGTGAGATACATAAATAAAGTCCCAACCTGAAGGGAGTTTGCGAAGATTTTTAAATTTGAAATACCAACTAAACGGCTCCTCTAATTTTTAATGGAATTAGTTTAATTTTAGGTGTATGAAGGATTTTAAAATGGATAAAACTTTTTTTAAAGCACAAACTTTTGAGGAGGCGGATCGTGCAAATATTTTTGATAAAGATGTACCTACTGTAGACCGCCTGAAGATGGCTTTTCATTTAAGCTGTACAATTTATGGTATTAAGGAAGGGGATTCTTTGAGGTTGGATAAGACAATTTTTTCAGCACACAAGTTTAAAGATGCCTGATATATTCCAATCTGATTTCAATGATTTTATTTTTGCGCTTAATGTTAGTGGTACTCAATATTTGGTAGTGGGAGGTTAAGCTGTCATACTTCATGGTTATTACCGCACAACACAAGACCTTGATATCTGGGTAAAGAAAACACCCGAAAATCATTTACGATTAAGCAAGGCATTTGCAATTTTTGGGATGCCTGTATTTGATATGACTTTAGAAAATTTTATAGGAGAAAAATCTGATGTTTTTTCGCTGGGGTGTCTCCAATTCGCATAGACATAATAACAAAACTAAAAGGCCTTGATTTTGAAGATGCCCTTAAACATTCTCTGGCAGAAGAAATGGAAGGCTTAAGAGTAATTTATTTGAATCTTCCTGATCTTATCCAAGCCAAAAAAGCTGCTGGGCGTTATAAAGATTTGGATGACATTGAAAAATTAAGCAGCCAATAAAGCAATCAATTCTCAGGTTGAGGTTTTGTTATCTACATAAAAAAATAACGATTAGATTATAATTTACCCGCTATTTTTTATAAGCATTTCTTCCTTTACCTTATCAATATAAGATTCCCTTTTTTA
>JANYFT010000360.1 GCA_025359625.1 Ferruginibacter sp. | reverse complement strand
CTCGAATAAAAAGTGCTAGAAATTTTAAATGTAAGCCGTTAAGAAATCAAGGCTGTTTGAGCCAGCATAAATTTCAAAGTATTTTACTCTGGCGGCGAGTTCCTTGATTTTAGGTTTACATTTAAAATTTCAGCCTTTTTATTCGGAGCCTTGATTTTTTTTGTTTCTTTTTTTTATCAAGAAAAAAAAGAAAATAGGGTCTAACACAATAAAGTAAATGCTTTGCGAACTAAAGGCCTAATTCTAAAAATTAATTAAACCGATGTATAAACAAACTATCAATCAATTTAACTGGCTATTCTTTATTGGCCTGCTTTGCTCAGTAAGCGCAGGGGCACAGCAAACAAGTTTTAAAGACACCAGTTTCATGCAGGAATACCACCAGGCATATCCCATCAGCAATGATGTAAAAGAGAAAGAAGTAAGAAGCATTGCCGTAGATAAAGAAGGCAATGTTTGGATAGCCACCGCAGCCGGTATAATGGTAAAAAACAAAAATGAATCCTCGTGGTCATCTCCATTTGCAGCAGCAGATAAAGGCCCTGCATTTGCTGTGGTAGCAGACAATGAAGGTGCTGTATGGATGGGCACCTGGGATGGTGTATACACTTTTAAAAACAACACCCTGCAATTATTAAAAGGTACAGAAGGTCCGGTTGCCGTTATGTGTGCTGCCAAAGAAGGTGTGTATGCTGCCGGGCCAAAAGGTATTTGGTTGTGCAATGGCAACAGTGTTGAAAAGAAAAATTATGCCATTGCAAGATCGCTCAGAAAAATAATTTCTGATAATGCCAATGGTGTGTGGGTAGCTTCTGATGTGGGCCTGTATCATTGCACTCCTACTGGTACAAAACATTTTGTGGATACTTCTTTTTTGTTGAGTGCGTATATAAAAGGGCTGGCCATTAGCCCCGATAATAAACTGTGGGCCGGTGGCCTGGGCGGTGTAAATATTCTTGATAAAGAAAAGAAAGACCGTGTGCTTACACCAAAAGAGGGTTGCTCATCGCTGTATATAAATTGTATCACCAAAGATGCAAACGGCACTATGTGGGTGGGTACTGATGTTGGTGTGGTGCGGTTTTTAAAAGATGGCACGCATACCCTTCTTTTCAGTAACCGCTGGCTGGTGGATGACCATGTAAAAGACATTGCTTTTGATGCAGATGGTACGGCCTGGATTGCAACGCCCAATGGCGTAAGTGCCATCCTGAAAAGAAAAATGGACCTTGCCGCCAAGCAGGATTTTTTTTATGATGTGCTGATGAAACGACATATCCGTGCACCCTGGATCGCTGGCCAGTGTCACCTAAATATTCCAGGCGACGTTAATTCATGGCAGCCGGAAGATGATGACAACGACGGAGAATTTACAGGGAATTATCTTGCTATGGAATCTTTTCGGTATGCTGCGACAAAGAGTTCAGACGCTAAAGAAAAAGCAAAAAAAGCATTTGCCTTTTTGAAAATGCAGGAAGAGATCACCGGCGGCGATGGCTATTTTGCAAGGTCAATTGTACCCATTGATTGGTTAGATAGGGTGCATGATAATAACCTTACTTACACAGCAAAAGAACTGGCAGACGAAATGGTAAAAGAACCCCGTTTTAAACCCGTAGAAGTGCGGTGGCGAAAATCGAAAGATGCTAAATGGTTGTGGAAAGGCGATGCCAGCAGCGATGAATGGTGTGGCCACATGCTGGGCTACTTTTTTTATTACGAACTGGCGGCTGAGGCAGCAGAAAAAGTTGCAATCCGCAATCATGTAGCTAAATTGGTTGATCATTTGATTGCCCATAATTTCAACATGGTGGATATTGATGGCACGCATACAAGATGGTCTGTCTGGTCCCCTGCCCTGCTCAATCACGACCCGGAATGGCAACCGGATCAAAACCAGAATTCAATGGAATTGCTGGCCTTTTTAAAACTGGCTTATTACATGACCAATGATAAAAAATACCAGGATCATTACCTTCGGCTTATAAAAGAAGAACATTACCTGGACAATATGTCTTTGGTAACAAAACAAAATCCAGCATGGTTCATCTACTACGATATTAGCCTGCAGGTTTATTTATATCCTATTTTTATGCAGTGCGAAAAAGATCCAAAACTGTTAGCCTTTTACCGGCAGCATCTGGAACATTGGATAGATCGGAGAAAGAATGACAAGAATCCGTTGATTAATTTTTTATATTGTTATGCCACCAAAAAACAGGCAGAGTTACCGGCCTCAGTAGACTTTTTAACGGATACACCCCTTGACCTAATTGACTGGCATATTGACCATACAAAAAGAGCAGATGTTTCGGTAGTGAACCAGCCGGTTTTTGATGATGTACAAATAAACCAGTTACCCCCCGCCAGCATCCGGCAGGTAGTACGCTGGGATAAAAACCCATGGACGGCAATAGGCGGAAACCCTGATATGGAAAGGGAGCCTGTGTTTTGGTTACTGCCTTACTGGATGGGACGTTACTTAAAAATGATTCAATAAATTATTAAACTACAGCGTGTAATGGAGAAATAAAAAGGGATGTTGCTCCAACATTGTTAGAAAAAACAATTGCAATGGTTTGACCTTTTAAGTTATTCATTTTAAATGATACAATTGCGAATAAGCTAATAAGGTACTAACAATTTGTAAGGTATTTTGTACTAAGGTTATAATCACTGGTCATTTTGTTTACACCAACTCAATGACCTGCAGGTAGTCATCGGCAAAATAAAATCCTATTCCCTGCGAAAAATAATAAGATGGTATTTACTTTAATATACAATACATCAGTTATGAAATCTTTCCTGCAAAAATTTATTCCAGCTCTATTGCTTGTTTGCTTAATTGCATGTAACCACCAGAAGTCCGAAGCACCTCCCACACCAAGACAAGCAAAAATAAATCCAGATCCTTCGTCAGCTATTCTACCACCGGAACAAAGTAGGAGCACTATGCAACTACCTCCCGGATACCATCTTGAACTGGTAGCGAGCGAACCGGAAATACAGGAGCCTGTAGCAATTGTGTGGGATGGCAACGGCAGATTGTATGTAGCAGAAATGCGCAGTTATATGCAGGATATAAATGGCACCGGAGAACATCTTCCTATTTGCCGCATTACAAGACTGGAGGATACGGATGGGGATGGAAAAATGGACAAGCATACGGTGTATATTGACAGCCTGGTATTACCAAGAATGATGCTGGCACTGGATGACAGGTTAGTGGTAAATGAAACCTATACCTACAACATGTACAGCTATCGTGACACAAATAACGATGGCAAGGCAGATGAAAAAACATTGGTGTATCACAATGACAAACCTGATGACGCCAACCTGGAGCACCAGAAAAGTGGATTGATATGGAACGTAGACAACTGGATTTATGTTACCAGCAATCCTGTTAGGTACAGGTATAATAATGGGAGGTTGAATGTAGATACAATGTCGAGCCCGCCGGGTGGCCAATGGGGATTGACACATGATAATTATGGCCGCTTGTTTTTTTCTTCTGCCGGTGGAGAAACACCTGCATTAAATTTCCAGGAGAACCCTGTGTATGGAGAACTGGACCTGGAAAACCAGCGGTATGGTGATTTTGATGAAGTGTGGCCCATCATTGGCACACCCGATGTGCAGGGCGGCCAGCAACGTTTACGGGCAGACAGTACCTTAAATCATTTCACCGCCTCCTGCGGTCAATCGGTGTTTCGGGGTGACAGATTACCTGCTACCATGCAAGGTGATCTTTTTATTTGCGAACCGGTTGGCAGACTGATCCGTCGTGCTAAAATGATTGACAGCAATGGCATCGCTATTTTAAAAAATGCCTATGATAAAAGAGAGTTCCTTGCATCAACCGATATGAACTTCAGGCCGGTTAATACTGCTACTGGCCCAGATGGTTGTTTGTATATTGTCGACATGTACCATGGCATTATACAAGAAAGTGCATGGACAAAACCTGACAGTTATATTCATCCGCAAATAAAAAGAAAACAGTTAGACCTTAACATCAACCGTGGCCGCATTTACCGGCTGGTGCATGATGGCTATAAGCCGGGCCCAAAGCCGCAGTTACTTACTGCCTCCAGCCAGGAACTTGTTGGTTACCTCTCCCACCCCAATGGCTGGTGGCGGGATAATGCACAGAAATTATTAGTGATACATGGAGATCAATCGGTGGTGCCTGCACTAAAAAAAATTACCACCAATGAAAGATCGTTTGGTGAAAGACTGACCTTCTGGAAAAAGGGCCCTTCTCCCCTTGCGAGGCTGCATGCATTGTGGACATTGGACGGCCTTAAAGCCGTTGATGAAAAAATCTTGTCAACAGTACTGAAAGATGACGATGCAGAAATAAGAAAAGCAGCCATCCGCATTAGCGAACAATTTTTGGTGCAGCAAAATGCAACCATACTAACGCAACTGGAAGATCTGAAAACAGATAAAAATTATGGTGTACGCATACAACTTGCCTTATCACTTAGGTATAGCAAAAATCCAACAGCACTCGCCATTTTAAAAGCATTAAAAAGCAGCAATGCAAGTAACCCACTACTCGTAAAAGCAGCGTCGAGAAGCATGGAAGAAAAAGATGAATCGCTGGCAGAACTGCGGGCCAACACGGTTGGCATGGATGGTGAAGACCGTGATCTCGTTTTTCAGGGTGCCGGTAATTTTAAACAATTATGTGGCGCCTGTCATGGAACGGATGGCAAGGGTTTGGCCGCTCAATTAGCACCACCATTGGCTGGTTCTGCCCGTGTAAATGGTGATAAAGATATCTTGCTCAACATTGTTTTGCATGGTTTAAAAGGACCCATTGACAATAAAAAATATCCCGACGTAATGGTTGCCCAAAAGGAACACTCAGATGAATATATTGCTTCGGTATTAAGTTATATCAGAAATAGTTTTGGCAACAAACAACATGTGGTAAGCGTGGATGATGTAAAGGAAATGCGTGCCGCAACAACAGGCAGACAAACTGCCTGGACGCTGGAAGAGTTGGCCGACTGGAAGAAAAAAAGCCGGAAGAAATAAAGTTAAGTGCAAGGCACTACTTTTTAGCCATAAAGAAGTAATTGAAAAAACATTGGCCCAATTGGTGGTGGAAAAACACTGGTTCATTTTAAAAATACTGAGATACTGAAATTATAATTTTTTTATTGGATTAGGCATTTACTTCGCAAATGAAGGCTATTGTGGCCTCGAATAAAAAGTGCTAGAAATTTTAAATGTAAGCC
>JANYFT010000336.1 GCA_025359625.1 Ferruginibacter sp. | reverse complement strand
GCCATCCTCAAGTACTGTATTAAGATTAATTATTTGAGCTTTGTCATCGTAATCAAGTGCCTCCATAAAGTTGTAATCTTGTTCTCCATTTCCTGAAAAAGTAGTTTGATGATCAAAGCAAAATAAAGTGTTGGGGTCTTTATTCTTCAGCATTTTCATCCACCGCTCAATATTCACATGTTCACGGCCATGCGATTGTGGTTTGAAAATTTTATGTTCGAGACCCTCCTTCCATATTGACATCACCTTTTCCCGGTTGGGATATTTTTTTAAAGTATCGGTAACCAATTCATAGTGGTATTCGTTGAAACCTGACTGCTTTATTTTTTCAAAATCAGGATTGGCAACAATACAATTTGCAGTAAATACTGCAGGATTATAATGGATGTCTTTAAACGATGATAATACATCAAATAAATTTAAAAGATCAGTTTCGTTTTCGAGGCAATCATACCTGTTGTAAAGGCCCTTATTTACTGGGAATCCCTTTTTTATAAACGCATTGTACACTTTTGTTGAAGGCATTCGTATACTTCCCCAATCATCAGATTCTACTACAACAATTCTTCTTACGGTGCGCCAACCTGGAATATTTTTAATATTACGTAATGCAGATTGTATCAGTCTTTTTTTCATAGTCACTTGTCTTCCTTAATATTCTCAATATATCCTTTGGTAGCAAAAACTTTACTGATTATTTTACCTGGGTTGCCTATCACCATTGAATGATCCGGCACATCAAAATTTACAAAAGCTCCCGGCGCAATCAGCACATCGTTGCCAACAATTATTTTACCTACAATAATAGCATTGGTACCCAGCCATACATTGTCTCCTATTAAGGGTGCTCCTCTCAAGCTGCCTCTGTTTGCCTGCCCGATGGTAACTCCCGGTGAAATATTGCAGTTCTTACCTATAACAGCTTTATCAGTAACAACTATAGTTCCGAAATGACCAATAAAAAAGCCTTCCCCAATTTTTGTATTATAAGCAATCTGGTAACCAAATTTATAAGAATACCTTCTTAAAAAGACCCTGTAAATAATCCACTCTATGCTACCTTTCCTTGCAGCAGCAGCCTTTCTAAGAAAGAAAAGATACCTGAAGCCGGGTATACGCATGGCTTTAAGAAATATGGATAAGCTAAAATCGTTTTTTACGTATCTGTAAAGATCATATTGAATAACCCTGTCCATAATTTTTTCTTAGTATTACTTTACGATGGCCAACAGCACCATTGTTGGTAAACAAAAAATGCTCATGCCCCGGTACTTCCATCAAAAATTTAACAAGCATTCTGTTATGGTATGTTGAACAATTTATCAATACACAACTATTATGTCCTTAAAAAAAGAAAAGATTTTTTTCTAATTTTACTTGTATGCTAATTCAATAAACTGACTGGCAATATTTTTAATATTGTATTTTTCAATATCCTCCATTTTGTACTGCCTGCTATAATCTCCCTGCAAAAAATTTTCAATAACCTTTGTATCCAGTTTGCCATTATCAATAGATAAAATCGGACGTAGGGTAAGCGCATAATCAATCAATTTGCTGGGCGTTTGCACACTTGTACCATTATTGATATTTAATAAAAAATCCAGCTTGCTTAATTCAAACAATAGTTTTTCTCTTGGAATATATTCCCGTAATTCAATTCTGTTCCCGGATGCTGCTACATAAGGCAGTATCATGTCTGTACTGGTAGTGTAAATAATAAATTTAAATGGGTGTGCATATTTACACAAAAAATCCAGTAACTCACGGGGATCCCTAATGCCAGGAATAAAGGCGCCGGCATAACCAAAAGTGGGTACGGGATTGTTTATTACACCATCGTATATTTTTGTATCATCAAAATTAAATCCCTGTGGTATTATTTTAATTTTTTTATGAAACTCAGGATAGTAAGCACCAATAGAACCTTCGGTAGGAACAGAAATATAATCCGCCTTTTTACAAAACCACTTCTCTATATACTTAAAGTAAAATAGCTTTTTAAAACTGTCTGCTTTATCACCCATATAGGGATCGCCGCAATCTGCCACCCACGTTTTGGTTAATGCTTTGTTCTTTGAAATTGCTTTTGCAACTCCCCAGTGAATAGGATGCGGTACTGCCACAGAAATCAGGAGGTCATATTGTTTTTCACCCCTCAAAGATTTATCTGTCAAAAATAGTAATTCAATATCGGGATATTCCAGTAACAGTAACAATGCCCGCCGCAACCCCCTTTTGAATAAAGAAAGCCACTTCCCTTTTTTTTCGTAAGCAATATTTTTATAGCTGGCTTTACCTAAATCTTTTATGGTGACCCCAAATTCTTTTTCAAATTCTTTATGTACCACCTCCGATTTATGTGTATAAAGGGTAACCTTATGTCCCTGTCGTGACAACTCTTTTACTAATTCTGTTGTGCGAAAAGAGCGAGGTGATATCTGCGGATAAAAGCCTGTAGAGACTATCAGAATTTTTTTAAAAAGCATTGTCGGTTAATTTTAAAAGTCCTCTTGCTCAATAAGCAAATTCCAATTTTAAGGTTAGTTTTTATTATAAATGATATGCGCATACATATCGTTCTGCCCACATTCGGTAACCTCCAGGTTAAATTTCCTTTGCCATTCTTTAACAATTGACTTTTCCTCTTCTCTTATGTAATCGTCTAGTAAAATAGTTGACTTATCCGCTAATTTTAAATACATCAAAGGCAGTAGTCCATATCGGCCTCCTTGTGTATCGTGTGGCGGGCCGTCGCAAATAACTAAAGAAAAATCCTGAAAAGCATCCAATCCTGAAATATCATACCATTGAAAATTTTCGTAAGATTGTAGAGGGGCAACGCAAACTTTTACCCGGTTAATATTTAAGTGAGATAAATTCTTTTTAACATGATTAGCCCAGGAGACATGATGTTCAAGTGTGCAAATGTCGAAACCTTTATCCGCTGCAATAATGCCTAGCAACAAAGTACTTAATCCTGAACCACACTCAAGTATTGGCCCATTTGATTTTTTTGCAGCATTTATAATTGCATACGTATAATCTTGAAAAGATGACCAGCCCATATTACCCCAACCATAAATTAAATCATTTATAATTTTGGGGTGTTTTTCAATTTCGATATAGTTATGCCGGAAATCATCTATAGCTTTTTTGAAAACTCTCTTCTGATGAATTTTTCTTAATTTAATCCTAACTATTTCAGGGATGATTGGTTTAATGAATTTTATAAAGGAGTTTGTTCTGTTGGGAAATTCCATACTGATGATTTGATTGAATTAGCTTTTACTAAAAAGTGACTGTAGTTTATTGCCAATGGAAATCATTACCAACCTTGCAGTCCAAATGTGATAAAACAGATCATTTGACAGGTTAAATAACAATCCGTACTTATAATAAAAAGCAGAGCAACCCTCAATTTCAATTTTGGCAAGGCCCTTCTTTTTTATCCTTTTTTTTATGTCCTTGTATTTACTACGGTAACCTTTTCCTGTACAGGCTTGTACTATAAGTAAAGTAAATTTTGTAATGGGCTGGTTAATAAAATTACTTTGTGCTTTATTTAAAAGATAAGTTTTTTTAAACTCTTTCAGATTAGTTGCTGCATTAAAAAATCCATTGATTGCCTTGTCAGAATGAAATAAACCAGAATTAGTTGCCGATCCAAGCCGTGTAGTACGAATGTAAAATGGGCTGCCAGAAAAAATACAACGCTCAGCCAAACACATTACCCTTGCCAAAAACTCACCGTCTTCCAGGTAAGGAATATTGGCAATATAATGTATATTGGCTTTATTCATAAAATCCCTTTTGTACAAAATTGCTACAGACCTGTCGGGATCTGTATTGCCATCACCTCTTGAAATGTGATAAGCCATAATACCAGGGTAAACCTTTCCTTTTTCTTCTTTAAATAAAATTTCTTTCTTTACCGAATTGTCAGCATTCAAAAATGTATATCCTAAAAAAACTACCTCTGCATTGCTTTCACATGCATCCTTCCAAATGTGTGAAAAAGAATTAGCTTCAACATAATCATCCGGATCTATAAAAAGAAGGTATTGCCCGATAGCCTTGTCTATGCCAGCATTTCTTGCCTGTGAAACCCCTTTATTTTCCTGTTCAATAAAAACAATATTGTTGTATTGCGCTGCCAGTCTTATTATTACCTCCCTGCTATTATCCGGTGAGCCGTCATTAATAATAATTATTTCATAATCACTATGCGGTATGTCCTGATCTTGAAGGCTAAGAATACATTTTTCGATATATTCTTCTACATTGTAAACAGGGATAATAATACTTAATTTCATATATACTGAAAAGCAATAAGAGGCACAGATAATTTATTATTTAATTAAATCATTTAATGCAAAGTTGTAATCTGTTATTAAGACAATTATGGGATTAGCTAAAAATGTATTTACACTTAGCGAATACAAGCCCATTCTTATAGAAATAATGATAAATAACAGCAATGCCGGGGAAGCCATCTTTACTTTTTTACTTAAATATTTTTCATTTGGCTCCTGTTGAATATAAAAAATAATAAGTGGCAAGGCAGAAAGAGCTGCAACGGCTAAGAACCGGCTACCGGAAGGCAATGTGTTCATAATGTTGGCAACACCCCACAAAAGAAGTGTAAATGAAAAACTGTCAAATAATCTTTTGCTATTTTGCTCAAGTTTTTTTCTTTTAAAAAAGAGAAAAATCAGGAACGCCATTAAAGACCAGTATAATGCCTTTAAATAATAAACAGCATACCAAACTGTATCTGAATTATCGGCAAAGCCGGTACCCTCCCGAAAGTTTTCTACTCTATCTTCACTTCGATAGGTAGCCGTGCGTTCAGCCAATGCATCAGGTGCATTTTCATCAATTATTTCATTCACCCCACCAATATTAATGCTTGAAGTAAGGATGGTTGCAACAAAAAAAACAAAATAAATAACCGTTCGGTTTCCCACCAAAAAATATATCAGTAAAACACCAATTGGCAGTAAAAATGAGAAATGAAAAAGAAAGGACAGCGAACTTATTATTATTCCATTTTTTTTTCCATCAAATAAAAAAGGCAATAAACCATAGATAAATAGTTGTACGGCTGTATGAAAACGAAACCCATTAATATTCCAGATAGGATCTACTAAAATGTATGCTACCAATAAGAACAAGGCCACGGGTTTTATTTTACCCTTTATACGATCTAAGACAAACCAAATATTCCTTGAATAAAAAAAACCAAAGATTAAACCATAAATAGCTGTCAATATTTGCTGATTGTCAGTAACCCTTGAAATAGCAATAGCCAGCGTTAACCGCACAATGTCTATATCCTCATTATCACGGTAAAGTTTTACTATCTGCTCAAAACTCAGGTCTTGTTTATACAAGTCTTTTAATTCCTTGGAGTACCTGGCAATATCAGCAATTTTGCTTCCGGTAGATGTTTCTTTTGCTGTGCCAAATGTAAAACCATAAAATACCAAAAACGCCCAAATAATATTTTTGGCCCAGGGTGACCTATAATTTTTAACGGCCAGTATTCCTGTAATAAACGGAGACAGCAGGAATAAATACCAATGATTATTATTTGAATAAGTTACCGCCATTGTTAGATAGAATATACCCTATACCATACACCTTTTAATTTTTATTTATTACCAGCCATGGGCATTCACTAATAAAGGGTATTAATAAAAAAAAAAATACCTTTTAATGCAATACTAAAATTTTTTCTGCAATACGTCCTGATGTGTTGCCATCCCATAAAGCCGGAATGCTGCCTTTTTTCCATTTACCTTCAAATAATTTTATCAGGGCAAGCTTAATATTTTCAGGGTTGGTACCTACTAGTTCATTGGTGCCAATTTCGCAGGTTTCGGGGCGCTCTGTATTGTCACGCAAGGTTAAACATGGAATGCCAAATACGGTTGCCTCTTCTGTAATGCCACCCGAATCTGTAATAACAGCTTTTGAATTTTTTACCAGAAAATTAAATTCCAGGTAACCCATTGGTTCTGCAATGTGCATGTTGGTTGCATCAATATTAAGGTCGGTAAAAATTTTAGCTGTACGTGGATGAATGGGAAAAATTACCGGGATACCTTGTACATTGTTCAGGATGGTCTCAATAATTTCTTTCAATTTTTTAGGCTCGTCCACATTGACGGGCCTGTGCAGTGTCATTACAATAAACTGATTGTTCACCAGTTTTAATTGGTCCCAAATAGCTGGTTTTACAAACCTGTTTTTATTGGCCAGTAAAGTGTCAATCATTACATTGCCAACAAAAAAAATCTGTTCATCTTTTACCCCATTCTTTCTTAAATTATTGCCTGCCCATACCGAAGTTGTAAAAAAATAATCGGTAATGCTATCGGTAATAATTCGGTTAATTTCTTCGGGCATTGCTAAGTCGAAAGATCTTATGCCTGCTTCAATATGAGCCACTTTGGTATTTAGTTTTTTCGCCACAATACTACAGGCCATAGAACTGGTAACGTCTCCTACCACAATTACCAAATCTGTAGGATTGCTCATTAATTCTTTTTCAAAAGCTATCATTATAGCAGCCGTTTGTTCAGCCTGGCTACCTCCTCCGCATTCCAGATTTATATCCGGTGCCGGAATATTTAATTCTGTAAAAAATGTCTCGCTCATTTTAGGGTCGTAATGCTGGCCGGTATGCACCAGGCGGTACGAAATATCTTTGCCCTTTAGCTGTGCCCTTTTTATAGCATGTATAATAGGAGCCACTTTTATAAAGTTTGGCCTTGCGCCGGCAATAATAGTTGTTTTCATTTTGTTGAATTCTATTGCTCCCGCATTTTAAAATTTCTGTAAGGTTTTATTTTATATATGCGATTATGTACTTATTTATTTAAAAGCATCATCAGTTTTTAACAACTGGTAGTTTATCTGTCAGCATAAAATATATTTTTGCCACCCGCTTTTAATACACGTTTTTTAAAATAAATAATGTACCGGAAAGGGTTTAAATAAATAGAGCAAATATTATATAGCCTGGCATTAATTATTGCTTTCTTATTGAACCCTGCCCATTGAAAAAATTGTGATACCAAAAGAATATGTTTTTCGCTACCCACGATATCCCAGGGCAGGTATGGATACACTTCTTTTTTTCTGATAGCTGCTGATTTTAAAAACAATGGTTTAAATAATCCATACTCGCTTACATTACTGGCGGCACCCTGGTGCCTGCGGTAGCCTACTGTTGGGGTTTTAAAAAAATATAATTTATTGCCGGCCTTTGTTAATTTTAGCCACATGGGATAATCTTCAATAAGCCTGTTGGTTTCATCATAGCCACCTGCAGCAAGCAGTGCATACCTGTTAAGAAAAACAGATGGTGTAAAAGTAATCCTGTCTGAAATCAATAAAAGTTGGTATTGTTCCATTGCCGTAAAATCAGGGTTCATTATGTTCATAGGAAAGATGCCCGGAATAATATGCAAAAAATTTTCTTCGCTGAAATCATTTTTATACAATAGCACTTCGGAGAATATGGCTCTTGCCTGAGGATTTTCCGCAATAAATTTCATGTTTGCTGCCAGGCAATTGGGCAACAATATATCATCGCCGGCAATAAATTTTATCCAGTCTGATTGGGCTGCATTAATACTCCTGTTGCAATTGGCAGAAACACCGGTGTTTTCAAGAACCGTTATCATGGTAGTTTTTGTAAAACGATCTTTATTTATCGCTAACCAGTTACTGCATAATTCAACGGTGTTATCAGTAGAACAATCATCAGAAATAATCAGCTCAATATTTTGCCAGGTTTGCCCCTTTGCACTTTCGAGTGTTTCAATTACAAACTTTCCTGAATTATAAGTAGCTACAATAACAGTTATTAATTGATATTTTTTACTGTCACTCATTAGGTATCAAAATTCTTTTTACTGATAAGGCCTCCAAAATTCTGTGGTTGCTGAAAGTGGCTAAATAACTTTTTTTCCATTTTCTTATCATTCACATACCGGATTCCCTGCTTAATGAATTTTGCTGGCACCCCTCCAATCAATGACCCTGCAGGGCAATTAAGAGTATAATTTTTATTGCACACACTAC
>JANYFT010000325.1 GCA_025359625.1 Ferruginibacter sp. | reverse complement strand
TGGAAACAATGGGGTGCTTTTGATTACAAACAGGCAGATGATATGCTGAGGGTAAAAGCCGCAGCTACAAAACCAGCCACCTTTGCAGAAAAAATGACTTTTGCTATTAATAAAGATGGAAAAGTAAGTTTAATTTGGGGAGATAACCAGGTAAATTTCATGGTTAAGTAAGGGCAAAAAAAGGGACAGGTAATAATACCCCATTAATATTTTTATTGGAATGAATTTAAAAAAAAGTGTAGGTTCTCTTACACTTTTTTTATGTCGATTGTTAAATAAATATGCTCGTAAAACATGCTGGTTAATTTGGCACAACATTCTCTATTATTTAAAAAAAACAATCATGAAAAAAACAACAGCCCCCTTAATAAATAAAGAAGATATCCTTAAAAGTACTGATGAAAAAATTGATCAGGATTTTAAGGGTTTCCCTCATGGCACTGCCAGTGAAAATATAATAAGCCCCATCACCAAGCAGCAAAAAAAAGTTGCCGCAGTTAATATCACAGATGGAGAAAAAGTAAATAAAAATGCAGGCGAAAAAAATGAACAGGAATCGGATAGTTCAGGTGGCGCATTTGAGGGTACCGAGAATATGCGGGATGATGATTAAAGAATTATCAATTTCATCAGTAATGTTGAGGCTAAGACATTTACTTTCATTATATAAGAATGGCATATCCGTAGTAGAAAAATTATAATAATTATATCGTTAGGGCTGAATAAGAAAGCCGTTAACAAAATGAAGTTGAATTATCAATTATTAATTATTTTCCCAAGTGATAATTTTTTTTGTACGCTGCAGAATTTCATTTTTATCAAGCGTCATGTGTTTGGGTGCTGAGCCGTGGTTTTGTCCTCACAAACCACTTACTGCTGCTGCGACAATTTGAAATGCACCCTTTGGCAATCGTTCTTATTTCTAAATAATTTATAGTTTAGATTTACAGTATGAAATACACGCCGGTCCAAAATTATATCAACGGCAAATTTGTTGCTGCCAGTACTACCGCAACATTAGATGTCATTTCTCCATTAGATGGCACACTGTTATCAACCGTTCCAATGTCTGCTTCAGCAGATCTGGATGCTGCTGTCGCAAGTGCAAAAAAAGCTTTTCCATCCTGGAGCAAAACACCCATTAAAGAAAGGGTGCAGGTTTTTTTTAAATATAAATTTTTATTAGAAAAACATTTGGAAGAACTGGCACAATTAGGCAGTGAAGAGAATGGTAAAACTTATGGAGAGTCCGTTGCAGAAATAGAAAAGTGCATTGAATTAACGGAGTTTGCTACTTCATTACCACAACTGGTAACAGGCGAAGTGCTGGAAGTAAGCAGGGGTGTTGAATGCAGGACTGAGCATATTGCAATCGGTGTGGTCGCATCCATTGTACCGTTTAATTTCCCCAGCATGGTTCCTACCTGGACAATGCCAAATGCCATCGCTTTGGGTAATTGTATGATCATGAAACCTTCAGAAAAAGTACCGCTAAGTTGCGGCCGCCTTGCGGAATTATTAAAAGAAGCAGGCCTGCCTGATGGGGTATTTAATATTGTACACGGCGATGTAGAAATTGTAAATGCTATCTGCGATCACCCTGGTATTGAAGCAGTTTCTTTTGTTGGTTCCACTAAAGTTGCCAAGCTTGTATACCAGCGGGCAACGGCTAACCTTAAACGCTGCTTGGCTTTGGGCGGTGCAAAAAATCACCTGATGGTGTTACCCGATGCTATACCAGGTATGACGGCACAAAATGTAGCTGCCAGTATGAGCGGCTGCGCAGGCCAGCGTTGTATGGCCGCCAGTGCCATGATTGGTGTAGGAAATATTGATCACATCATTGATAAAATTTGTGATGAAGCCAGGAAGATCATTCCCGGACAAAACCTCGGTGCAGTTATTAATAAAGTTTCGCAGGAACGTATTGAAAGATACATCACCGAAGCAGAACAGCAAGGCGCAAAAATCCTGGTGGATGGCCGTAACATAAAAGTGACAGGTAAAGAAAACGGAACCTATGTAGGCCCCACGGTTATTGATTATGTAACGTCCCAAATGAGTGTTGCGACTGAAGAAATTTTTGGCCCGGTCATTTCCATCATGCGGACCAATACAGTAGATGAGGCGTTGGCAATTGAAAATGCCAATCCTTATGGAAATGCTGCCAGTGTGTTTACACAAAATGGGGGCATGGCCCGTTATATTATTGACAGGGCAAGTGCTGGCATGATCGGCGTTAACGTAGGTGTTCCTGTACCAAGAGAACCGTTTAGTTTTGGTGGTTGGAACGAAAGTAAATTTGGAGTGGGAGATATCACGGGTAAAAGCTCCATTGAATTTTGGACGAAGTTGAAGAAAACTACAACAAAATGGAATGCAGAGGCCGGAGTAAATTGGATGAGTTAAAAGCCCCTTCTCAAAAGAATAATTTGGCAAATGAATTTTTTAGAATGAAAGGATATTTATGAAGGGCTTTGTTGCCTAAATATTTTTTATTCAAAGAATGGGTATTTAAATTGATGTTCTCTAAAAGAAAGGTTTTAAAAGAGAGAGTTTACTTTTAAATTTTTCTTTTATCATGCTTTTCAGTTTAGTCTTTAGAAAATGTATATTCATGCAACAACGGCTTTATGAAGCCCGAAGGGCTGATATTACTATAGAAAAAAAGTACAACATTTTAATATTATAAACCCCGAAGGGGTGACATTAAAAAGCACTCAATTATGCCAGGTACATTTTCACAAATTTATATTCAATATGTTTTTGCAGTTGAGGGCAGAGAGAATATGATCAAGCCTGCTTTTCAGGAAGAGGTATATAAATATATAGCTGGAATAGTACAAGGCAAAGAACAAAAGTCATTAGCAGTAAATGGAATGGAGGATCATACCCATATATTGGTAGGATTAAAACCAGCAATGAAGATTTCCGATTTGGTGAGGGATATAAAAAACAACTCAAGTAATTTTATAAATGAAAAAGGATTTTTAAAACAAAAATTTTCCTGGCAGGAAGGATATGGGGCATTTTCTTATTCACAATCTAACTTTGGAAATGTAATTGAGTACATTAAAAATCAAAAGAACATCATAAAAAGAAAACGTTTAAGCAAGAGTATATGGATTTTTTAAAAATGTTCGATATTCCGTTTGAAGAAAAATATTTGTTTAAATTTTATGATGGATATTGTAGCTACTAATGCCACCCCTTTGGGGTTATGTATAATTTGGCGTTTGAATGGGTTGCTATATTAATGACATCCCTTCGGGATTAGAAAAGTAGCTAACGAAAATATTAATAGTATTGAAATGATTTTAAAGCTATTTGCAATACAGATTTTTTTAAGACAGCTAAGTAGAATTAACTAAATCCAGGAGAAGTAATTTAGGAAGCCTGTAAGTTTTCTATTCTCGTCACTTTTAAATTCGTTAGACAAAGAAATAAACCCAAACCGAACATAACTTTATTGAAATCTAAAATTCTTTAATAAAATGATTACTGAATCTGAAATAGAAGTTGCCCTCAAGTCGGTAGAATCTGAAAGCTCCCATTTAGGGGCGAGGGGGCAAATAATTCAGGACAATCTGGACTACACTTTATTTTCCTGGAGCAAACAAAAAAACATTGCACCCATTGCGGTAAAATATGGTGAAGGTGTTTACCTGTACGATTATGATGATAAACGCTACATTGATTTTTCATCCGGTTTGATGAATGTAAACATCGGGCATGGCGATCAGCGTATAACCAATGCTGTGGTGAAGCAGATGCAACAGATCAGTTATGTTACGCCCAGTTGTGTAACCAAAGCCAGGGGCGATCTTGGTAAAAAACTGGCTGCTTTATGCCCCGGAGATTTAAATAAATCATTCTTTACTTTATGTGGTGCCACTTCTATCGAGAACGGGATTAAACTGGCCCGTTTATACACAGGCCGGCATAAAATTTTAACACGCTACCAGTCTTATCATGGCTCCAGTAACGGTGCAATGACGGCCAGTGGTGATCCCCGAAAATTGGCGGCAGATGCCCAGCAGGCGCCCAACTTTGTTCATTTTGATTTGCCTTATTTATATCGCTGGGAGTATGGAGAAAGTAATTTATTGGTAGAGTCTGTAGCATCACTGGAACGCATTATCGCTTATGAAGGTGCCGCCAATATCGCCGCCATTTTACTGGAAGGAGAATCTGGTTCCTCTGGTTGTTTACAATATCCCAAAGGTTATTTAAAAGCAGTAAGAGAAATATGCAACAAACATGGTATTCTTTTAATAATGGATGAAGTGATGAGTGGCTTTGGTCGCACCGGCCAATGGTTTGGTTTTCAGCACCACGATATTGTGCCGGATATGATTGCCATGGCAAAAGGCCTTACCTGTGGTTATCTGCCCTTTGGTTGTTTAATGGTGAGTGATACAATTGCTGCCAAATATGATGATACCATACTTTCGCTTGGCCTCACTTACTCTGCCCATCCCGTTGCCTGTGCCGCTGCACTGGAAACATTGAAAATTTATGAAGATGATAACCTTATTGAGAATGCTGCTGCCATGGGCAGGTATGTAGATGAGCAGGTAGAACTGTTAAAACAAAAACATCCTTCTATAGGCGATTTTAGGAATACGGGTTTGCTGGGCTGCATTGAATTGGTAAAGAATAAAGTAACCAAAGAACCAATGGCACCCTTCAATGCGAAACCCGATGAAATGACCATCATGAATAAAGTGGCGGCAAAGATCAAAGATCGTGGCATGTACACTTTTGTGAGGTGGAGTTATATTTTTATTGCCCCGCCACTATGTGTTACCAAAGAACAGATTGATGAAGGCCTGGCCATTATCAGCGATGCCATTGCAATTGCAGATGAATATGTAAATTGATTTGTGAATGGTGAATGGAAATGGTGAAATATTGCAAGCCTTCCTTGAGTTTT
This sequence comes from Ferruginibacter sp., assembly GCA_025359625.1. Lineage (GTDB taxonomy): Bacteria > Bacteroidota > Bacteroidia > Chitinophagales > Chitinophagaceae > Ferruginibacter. Next base: position 3,776 of record JANYFT010000325.1, on the reverse strand, counting down.
TTTACACTTTGGGTGTAGCTTTTTGTTGTTGACTGAGGCTGTAAATGTAAAAGGGAGTGACACAACGATGCAGATTGAAAAGCAAATGCCGGTAAAATACTTATCCAAAATATTTAAATGACATGACAGAAACATCAGGCACTCAATCTTCGTGTGCAAGTAAAGATGACCTTTTAACCAATGCCATTTTTTGCGGGTTCAGTTTTATCAAGAAAATTAATGAGGTATAAGCCTATACAAATAGCCCTGCTATTAGACAGGGCTATTCATTTTTTCTTTAAAGATTAAGCATTTACAGCCTGGTGCAAATCACGGTATTTTTTAATAAGGTTATGTGCAATTTTCAAAGTTTCCTGCTGACCAGTAATCAACTTCCTAACATCAGCACCTATCTCTGCATCTGATGCAAGTGCTGTTGTGTAAGCTTTCTGTGCAGCATCTTCACCAAATTCACACGACTCTAAAACAGACTGACGGTCATGCCCTGTGAAGGCTGCTTTTACATCCATCCAGGCACGATAAATTTTTCCACTCGTAGTAGTATCCCTCGTAGATTCACCACCCAATTTGTTAACCTCCTGTGTAAGTTCTGCAGCATATTTTCTACTGTCATTTGCCATGCTATGAAAAATAGCCTGCAAGTCTACATCAAGATCTTTTGTTTCTTCCACAGCTTTTTCATAACCTTTAACACGGTCGTTATTAATTTCGATAAGGTCATTTAATACCTCTGTTAATTTTTCATTTGTTTGCATAATAGTTTATTTTTATACACTTATAAAAACCAAAATGATGCCAGTGAAGTTTCCATTATAATTCATTAAATAATGCTGAATTTTATGGATAGTAAAATACACAACTGGGGAAAAACATCTACTTCAAATATTTTGTTTATCTGCACCTGCCGCATTGCAATGACAATTGTAGAAAAGGAAGGATTAATATTGCCACCAACGGATAATATAAAAATAACTTAGAGAAACCATCACTGCCATAGCAATAAAGCATCCGTTGATAGTGACTATTACCGAAGATACCAACAACAACCCACGGTAAGGCCACAATGGATAAAAGACTTCATCCGCACGCAATGTGAGGCATTGCAACTGGATGCGCCGGAAATAATGAGCGGACCTTTTCATGATGCGATGGCCCTTTTATGCGCCTGAGATTATGGATCTTTGTTTCGTTGTAATGATAGCATCAGCCACAACCAACTGTAATATGCTTCCTACGGAAACTTTTTGCTCTTGATGGAGAAGCATTGCATGGAACTATTTTAAAGATACTTGAAAAATAAATTGCTTCCGGTTTAACTAATAACCATAATAAATAATTTCTTAATTTGCTGAAATGAATAAATATTTGCTCCTGCTCTGTTTGGTTTTTTGTATATCCTGTACACCTACTGCCTATAAAAATCCACATATACAAATCACTACCGCCTATGGTGAAATAGAAGTAGAATTGTTTCCCGAACAGGCACCAAAAACAGTAGCAGCTTTTTTATTGTTTGTTGATTCAGGGTATTATAAAAACAGTTCTTTTTACAGGGTATTAACGAACGAGAATGTACCGGCAGAGCATAATAGTGGGTTGGTACAGGGAGGTGTTTATACAACCAATCCCGGGTTGATGGCAAAGCTTCCAGGCATCATTCATGAGCCCACCCAACAAACCCATTTATCACATACAAGTGGTACCATTTCTTTGGCAAGAACAACACCGGGTACAGCCAGTACGGAATTTTTTATTTGCATAGGCGATCAATTACAATTTGACAGTGGTGAGTCTGCAAGTGGCGACGGCCTTGGTTTTGCAGCTTTTGGAAAAGTGGTGAATGGAATGGAAGTAGTAAGAAAAATACAAAATGATCCCAGTCGCGGAGAATCGTTTAATTCACAAATTAAGATTGCCAATATTGAAAGACTGTAGCATTTGGCCGGCACCGCAGGGTCAGACCAGATGCTACAGGCCTTATAACTCTTTCCCGGTCTGACCTGTGGTGCCGACCGGAGAACATCACTCGGTCTGACCTGAGGTGCCGACCCTTTCCACCAGGTTGTATTTGTGGATAAAAAGTTGTAAACAGGAAAGCCTTTTTCTTTACTTATTTGCAGGGAAGCTGTTAACATTTCCCCGATGCAAAGGGGTGCCACCGATATCTGTATTGCCTAATTCCTGTAATTATAATTAGTCTGCATTAATAGTTATAAAGCTGAAGATTAATAAAATCAATCTCATCGTGGGTAAGGTTTACCTTGATAGCTGTTGCATTTTCTATTGCCTGCTCTTTATTGCGTGCCCCAACCAGCGCAATGGTAATACCAGGTCTTTCTATTGTCCAGCGAATAACCAGTTGCGCAAGTGTTGCATTTTTACTGGCCGCCAATGGTTTTATTTTCTCTAAAAATGTATCTGTCCGGGCAATACTTTCATCGGTAAAAAATTTATTGCTGGCTCTGTGGTCCCCTGCTGCAAATGTATAACCGGGTTTCATCTTACCGGTTAATAGCCCACGTTCCATTGGGCTGTAAGCCAATATGGCTTTGTTATTCTTCATACAGTAGGGAACCGTTTCTTCTTCTATATCACGGTTAACCATACTAAACGGAACCTGGTTGCTTACAAGCTTTACTGTATGATCTGCTTCTTCCATTTGAGCTGCATTGTAATTGCAAACACCAGCATGCCTTACTTTGCCTTGTTGAATTAATTGGGTTACCGCCTCCATTGTTTCTGCAATAGGCGTAGTGCTTTCCGGCCAGTGGATCTGGTACAAGTCAATATAATCAGTGCCTAATCTTTTCAGGCTGTCTTCACATTCTTTTATGATACTTTCTTTACCGGCATATTTATAAATGTCAATATCTTCTCCCTGGTTATTTTTACTTTTAAAACCAAAGTCTCCCTTTGCCAGGTCCCAACGCATACCGTATTTAGTTAGTAGCTGAATTTTATCACGAGGTAAATCTTTGATGGCTTCACCAACAATTGATTCGCTATCACCCTGCCCGTAAATGGGTGCGGTATCTATGCTGGTAACGCCTTCATCATACGAAGCCCTGATGGCTTCGATAGCATCATTGCGGTCAGTTTTTCCCCACATCCATCCACCAGCAGCCCATGCCCCAAATGTAATTGCAGATAACTTAATATCAGCATCGCCTAAAGTCCTATACTCCATAAAAATTTGTTTGTGTTTAAATAAGTATCATTCAATACAGGTGTTGAACAAATTGTATACCTGTTTGGTTATCCTTACAGTTTATCTTATTGCTTTGCTAAAATGAACTTAGTAAAATTGCTAAATGGAAGCAGAAGAATATGCATGGTCATCCAAAAAATACTATGGTTACGGGGATAAAATTAATGCATATAAAAGAAGGCCCACATAAGTGCAGGCCATCTATTGAATGCTACAACTAAAAAAACATTTTTTATCAGATAACAGTATTTAAAAGGGGCAGTATAAAAACACCACCCTCGTTAACGATTGCTTGCTATATGAAAAATCAGACGTCACGGATGGATTCGAACCATCGTAAAAAGTTTTGCAGACTTACACCTAACCACTCGGCCACGTGACTATTTTGATGCATTATAGGTTGTTATAAAAATAAAGTTTTGATTGATGCATTAATTTAACACAACGAAAATAAGCTGTTAATATTAGTCTACCAAACTAATAGACTATTTATTTAAAAAGTTAAAAAAATAATTAGTTTGTATTTCTATTGCGTTTTGTTTGTTATAAAAACTTTAGATCTGTTTTT
>JANYFT010000332.1 GCA_025359625.1 Ferruginibacter sp. | reverse complement strand
GTTTTTGTAGAGAGTAATAAAACAAAAACAATAAAAAGGTTTTTCACGTTACAATTTTCATTAAATATAGAAAAATTTATTCGCTATTAATCGAATAGTACATCTGCACTATTTCGAGACACAATATAATCCTGCACTTTTGTGAAAACAAAGAATGACATGAATAAACAAATATTAATAAGCGCAATTACTCTAATTGCCACAGTAAATGTAAGGGCCCAAACATGCGATAATATCATCCTTAAAAAGGGAAATGAAATAAGCCTTACAAGCCAGATGTACCAGCGAGATTATCCGGCCATGAAGGTGTACCTTCGTTTAAGTAAAGAAGAACAAGTAAAAGCGGATGAAACCTTTGCGCAGGATGTTGCAGATGGTAAAATAATACTGCCTAAAAACCCTATAATTGTTACCGTTGAAGATGTTACTTCAGAAAACGGAGTTACCAATTATAGCCTTAATAACCTCATTAAAGGCGTTAACTATAAAACCCGGGTATATTGTGCCAACGGCATTTTAATTTTAGCCCCCTACAAAGATGAAACCATATTGCGGGTTGCCGTGCCCGGCAGCGATAGTATAACCAGTACAACCATTAACGGATATAATAAAATACCATTAAACCTTAAAGTAGGAGATACCCTTCCCTCTTACCAGGACTTAACCATAACATCGCCTGTGCGGCACGATTTTAAAGGGGTTTCAAAGCATACCTACAACGATATTTATGGCGATACCTGGGAAGTATCTCGCGTGGTAAACCACACCATGGATATAAGCTCTTCTACCATTACCAAATACGTAAACCGCGAAGTGCTTGCCACCGAAGATGTTGTAATAAATGGCGTAACCTATAAAGCCCATAAAATTTATACCGAAATGTGGGTAAAGCATTTTCAAAAAACAACATCTACCTCGCTGGGTGTAACCTTAATGGCGCCCGGCATGCAACGCCTTATAGATAAAAAAACCCGTAAAGCAACCGGTGCAAACAAAGAAGGGTATATTGTTTCATCCATTCTAAACTGGTTTGTGCCACAACTGGGCCTCTCAGCCAAAACAGAGTTTTACGATTATAAAGGAAATTTATTTTCTATAATGACATTAGAAGGCATTAAATAGCAAATCTATAAAACAACAAATATGAAAAAAATCATTTTATTGATATTAGTTTTATCAACCCTTAATTTAGCTGCACAAACACCCGGCTGGGCATGGGCAAGCAATAGCCCAAGTGTGGGCAACGTGGATGTTAGCACAGCGGTTACTACAGATAATTCGGGTAATGTATATTATACAGGCGAAATAAGGGGTACGTTACCGGGGTCTGTTTACACATCAAATAATATTTTTTTAACCAAAACAGATCCGTCAGGCAATATTTTGTGGTCTAAATTAATTGGTGGAGATGCTGATGATATTGGAACCGCCGTAGCCACCGACAACTTAGGAAACATTTATTTAACCGGAAAATTTCAAAGCGCCAGTGTTGTATTTGCTACCGCAACAATAACTTCTGCCGGAGCTACAGATGCTTTTGTGGTTAAGTTTAATTCTTCTGGCACCGAACTATGGGTTAAAAAATTTGGCGGCACTCAATATGACGAGCCTTATGGAATTGCAGTTGATGCAGCCGGAAATATAAATATTACCGGCGATTTTACCAGCCAAACGGTAAGCATTGGCACAACAACACTTACCAATACACATGGTGCCAACGCATTAAAAAATTGTTTTATTGCTAAATACAATCCTTCCGGAAATGCTATTTGGGCCAGGAGTTTTGCTGCAGAAATAAGTAGAGCCATTGCTACAGATGCCATGTGTAATATATTTATAAGTGGTCGCTACCATGGCAACTCACCAACGTCTTTTGGTTCTGTAACTGTAACACCAAGCTTTGGAAGCATAGGTGCTGTTTATATAACAAAATTAGACTCTTCAGGTACAACTCTTTGGGCTAAGCTGGCCTCAAATACAAACCCTTCTACCAATAATAGCGATTATGATGTTAGTAATGCTGTGTGTGTTGATAAAGCGGGTAACGCCTATATAACCGGAAGATTTACAGGGCAAAAAATAACTTTTGGATCTTATGTTTTAAACAACACAAACACAAGCCCTAATTATGATTATGATTCGTTTGTAACTAAGTATAGTTCAAGTGGAAATGAAATTTGGGCAAAATCGTTGGGTAATACCGTAACCGATGAAATTTTTAGTGTGGCACTTGATACGAATGCGAATTTATATGTAGCCGGATATTATACAAGCCCATCATTAACTATTGGTACCCTTACAGTAATAAACGATTCTGCAAACAAAAAAGATATTTTAATTGCAAAATACGATTCAACAGGAAACAATTTATGGGCATTGAGTGCTGGTAACAAAGGAGATGATGAAGCAACCGGTATTTGGGTAGATAATAATTTTGGGAATGTTTATGTTGTTGGAGATTATAAAAATTCGAGCTTTACAGCCTATACTTTAATGTTAGGAAGTAATACCTTAA
>JANYFT010000276.1 GCA_025359625.1 Ferruginibacter sp. | reverse complement strand
ACATCATACATCATACCTACACCAATGTAGATGGCATTGATGATGATATTGCCAAGAGCCCGATCATTAGGCAATGCGACACACAAAAATGGGTACCTGCTCATAAAATACAACATTTGTACCTGCTGCCCATCTATGCATCGTCTTCTATTTTCTGGTTATTTATTATGGATTTTACCAAATATTTTACCCGTAAAATTTATACTACGGAAGCTTGGAAAATGACTGCAAAAAACCATCTTATTTTTTGGGTGACAAAAATTTTCTACTTTACTTTTTACATGATCATTCCTGCAATGGTATGGGGTTTTGGTTCGTGGTTATTGGGCTTTATGATATTGCATGTGGTGATGGGCATAACTTTATCGCTTGTATTTCAACTGGCGCATGTAGTTGAAAATACAGAATTTGAAAATGTAGCACTGGACGAAACAAAACATGTAGAAACAGCATGGGCCGAACATGAAGTAAGGACGAGTTCTAATTTTGCAATGGGGAACTCTATAATCTCGTGGTTTGTCGGAGGGCTAAATTTCCAGATTGAGCATCATCTTTTTCCACGGGTAAGTCACATTCATTACCCTGCCATTAGTAAAATAGTAATGGAAAAATGTAAAGAATATAATCTTCCTTACAATAAATACGATACCCTTTTTGGAGCAGTAGCATCTCATTTCAGGGTGATGAAATTTTTAGGAAAAAAACCGGTTGCAGTCAAGCAGCAACAGGCACAAGCCGCATAAAAAAATTACGGTTTATATTTTGCTTCCTGAAAAATAATTTCCGTATCTAAATTCATTAATTCCTGCAAAGTTGTTGCAGGTTTTTTTTGCATATACTTTTTAATGATCTGCCATCCGGCAAAGGAACCAATATTACCTGGTGCGCCTTCGCCAAGTTCCTGTGTTTTTGGGCTTTCATCCACGTAATTTTTAATGGTGTTTTTATCGGTAACCTGCAATAAGGAATTCTTAATAAACAGGTCCCAGATAACAGCTTCATGATCATAACTATCTTTTAGTTGATCTTGTTTGTAGCCAATCAGTTTATACTCGTTTGTTTCAGGAAGCAACCTGCTTAACAGGTACAAGCGTTTTCCTTTTTCCAACATTTGATTTATCATTGGTTTATCATCCTGCTTTTCAGGATAAATATCATTTACAATGTTCTTTAGACAGTTGATGGCAATGTAATCCGGTTCAAACCTTCTTGAAATATATTCAGGGTAAGTTTCCTGAACCATGGTGGTTTTATACAATGAATTGTTTTTACCCAAATGATGCTGTAGCCCAATAACCAGTGCATCATCTGCTAAAATGTCGCCATAGCCATCGGCAGGGCCAATGTAAGTAATTACTTTTTGCGGAAGCGGGTAATGAGGAAAATAATATTTTACAAATTGCAAACCTTTTTTTATCTCCTTTTCATAAGGAGTAAAATCACTGAATATTTTTTCCGCATCATCATACACCGGCCTGTAAGCTTTTATGAAACCATTTACATAAGCTGCTGCTGTGTCTGAAGGCCAGGATGGGTCTACGGTTAATATTTTGATAAGATAATTTTCTACAAAAGAAGGACTGTTTTTATTTACCTGTTTCAGGTAAGTAAGCAGGTTAGAGGTGGTGGTATCAAAAAGATCTTTTTCAAAACGCTCGGTGGCCAGTTTTACATCTATGTTAGATACATCAGGAATTTTATTGGTAGAACAGGAAAGTAAAAAGGAACAAATGGTAATTGCAGCAATAGATAATCTCATAACCAATAATGCTTTTGAAGTTTTAACTTTACAGTGTAAAATTAATTTATAAAGATAAAGTTAAGCTCCTTTCGAAGGATAGGTATGAAAATATTTTTAGCACAACAAAACTACCATATTGGCAACTTTGACGACAACACAAAAAAAATAATTTGTGCCATTGACGAAGCAAAAAAACAAGGGGGCGATATTATTGTATTCAGTGAATTGTGTGTATGCGGTTATCCACCAAGGGATTTTTTAGAGTTTGATGATTTTATCAGCAAATGCTACGCAGCAGTGGATGAAATAAAGGAGCATGCAGATTCAATCGCCGTAATAATTGGGGCACCTGATAAAAATATTAACCCAAAAGGAAAAGATCTTTTTAATGCCGCTTATTTTTTACAGGATAAAACGATAAAAAGTATAGCTCATAAAACTTGTTTACCTACTTACGATGTGTTTGATGAGAACCGTTATTTTGAACCGGCTTACGAATGGAATGTAGTGGAATTTAAAGGAAAGAAATTAGCCATCACTATTTGTGAAGATATCTGGAACCTGGGCGATAACCCCTTGTACAGGATTTGCCCGATGGATGAATTAATGAAGCAACAGCCTGATGTGATGATCAACATCTCCGCCTCTCCATTTGATTATACCCATGATGAAGATAGAAAATCAGTAGTAAAAGCAACGGTGGCAAAATACAAATTGCCGATGTTTTATTGCAATGCAACAGGCAGCCAGACGGAAATTGTTTTTGATGGGGCTTCATTGGTTTTTGATAAGGATGCTAACCTCTGCGGACAATTTCCTTCGTTTCAATCTGCCTTGCAATCTTTTATATTGAAAGAGGATGGAACCATTGATGGGCCTGTAATTGAACCTGCAAGCCGTGTGCCTGATAAAGAACTAAATCCACTTACATTAGAAGAAAATTTAAATATAGCCCAAATTTATGCAGCCATTGTAATGAGCATAAAAGATTATTTTTTTAAGATGGGGTTCACAAAAGCCATCATTGGTAGCAGCGGAGGTATAGATAGTGCAGTTACCATTGCACTTGCCTGTGAAGCATTGGGTGCAGCAAATGTAAAAGCAGTACTGATGCCTTCCCAATATTCTACAGACCATTCTGTAGATGATGCAGAAAAACTGAGTATAACTTTGGGTAACCCATATCAAATTATACCCATCAAAAATATTTATGATGCTTTTTTAGCTGACTTAAAACCGATCTTTAAAGACCTGCCTTTTAACGTAGCCGAAGAAAATATCCAAAGCCGTACAAGAGGGAATTTATTAATGGCTATTGCCAATAAATTTGGGGATATACTACTCAATACTTCTAACAAAAGTGAACTGGCAACTGGCTACGGAACCCTATACGGAGACATGGCTGGAGGCTTGAGTGTACTGGGTGATTGCTATAAATTGCAAGTGTATGCGTTGGCTAAATACATCAACCGTAAAAAAGAAATCATTCCCGAAAATATTATTAGCAAAGCTCCGTCTGCAGAATTGCGGCCAGGGCAAAAGGATGCTGATTCATTACCCGACTACGCTATCCTCGACAAAATATTATTTCAATATATTGAACGCCGGCTTGGCCCTAAAGAAATAAAGGCACAGGGTTTTAATGCTGCTTTGGTTGACAGGATATTGAAGATGGTAAATATGAATGAATATAAACGCAACCAGTTTTGTCCCATCATCCGTATTTCGCCAAAAGCATTTGGTGTGGGCAGAAGGGTGCCGATTGTTGGGAAATATTTAAGCTGATACTTGGACAAATTTGCAATCCGATTGCAAATTTGTCCAAAAAATATTATCTTTGAAAGATGATACAACGTCAGCTTGAAAAGAAATTGAAGCAACTGTACCGGTACTTTCCGGTGGTATCTTTAAACGGGCCAAGGCAATCCGGAAAATCTACGTTGCTTAAAAATACATTCCCTAAGTTACCTTATGTAACATTAGAAAACCCTGATGACCTGCGGATAGCTTTAAGTGACCCACGCAGGTTTTTGTCCATTTATCCTAAAGGGTTAATAATTGATGAAGTACAGAATGCCCCGGAATTATTTTCTTATATACAGGGTATTGTTGACAGCAATGCAAAAATGAAATTTATATTAAGCGGTTCACAAAATTTTTTAATCAACCAGCACATTTCCCAAACGCTCGCAGGAAGGGTTGGCATTATAACCCTCTTGCCACTTTCGTTACCCGAAATGAAAACTGCAGGCTTATTAAAAAATAATTTCGGGCAGGTGGCTTACACCGGATTTTATCCCCGTATTTATGATAAAAAAATCCCCCCCTCTTTATTCTACCCCTCTTATTTACAAACCTATGTTCAACGGGATGTGCTACAGCTTATAAAAGTAGCGGATGCTTCTTTGTTTACTAAGTTTATAAGGCTGTTAGCGGGAAGGGTAGGACAGTTGGTCAATTTTTCAAGCCTCTCTTCCGATGTGGGTGTTGCAGTAAATACCATCAAGGCATGGGTGGGTGTACTGGAGGCCAGTTATATTATCCTTTCACTAAAGCCACATCACGAAAATTTTACCAAAAGGCTGGTGCAGCAGCCTAAAATATATTTTTATGATACCGGCCTGCTTTGTTATTTGTTAGGTATCGAAAACCCTAAACAGGTAGATACACATTTTGCAAGAGGTAATATTTTTGAAAACCTGGTAATTATTGACCTGCTTAAAAATAAGCTCAATAATGCACAGCAGGGTGATTTATTTTTTTGGAGGGATAAGCATGGTAAAGAAGTTGATTGCATTATTGAATCTGCGGGTAAATTATATCCGGTTGAAATTAAAAGCAGCCTTACCAAATCACTCCATTTTTTTGACGGGGTAAATTATTATAAAGGTTTGGCAAAATCAAGGAGTAAAAAAAACTTTGTAGTGTATGGTGGTAAAGAAAGGATTGATACAAAAAATGGCCTGATGCTTCCATGGAACAGCATGGATGAATTATACAAACTTTAACCAAAAATAATGAAATTAATAGCTACGTGTTGGACAAATTTGCAATTCGATTGCAAATTTGTCCAGAAAAATGAAAATATATTTTATGCGAAAAACCTAAAAAGTATTAGTATTTTTTGAGTCAGTGATAATTAAAATCAGTTTATTTTTTCCACTACCACCGCAGTGCCATAAGCCAGTACTTCCGTAATTCCCTGCATCACTTCATTGGCATCATACCGCATATTTATAATAGCGTTAGCCCCCATTTCATTGGAATGTTGTATCATCAGCTGGTAGGCTTCTTCCCTTGCCTTTTCGCATAACTCAACATAAATAGATAATTTGCCACCAAATAAAGACTGAACCCCACCTCCGATATTACCCAATAAACTCCTGCTTCTAACGGTTATGCCACGCACAACCCCCAGGTGTTTGGTAATGCGGTATCCTTCAAGATTATTAGCGGTGGTTATTAGTTGCTGATCTGTCATAACAAAAATATTTTCTTAAAGATAAAAGGATTTTAACAGATTTTTTCTTTAATCACCATTACGGCAAAATTTTTGTAAGTGCATTGTTCGTATTTTCGCCCAAAGACGAAATGGGCATTTATGCCATTACAAGCAGTATTTAATTTGATCAGTAATGGATTTTAAATTGCAACCTATTATGTCATTAAATCTATTAATTAAAAACGCCTGAGTTCCTGAAGGGCTTTGGGGTAAATTTTTTTTATGTTACAAACAGCCGAAGATATCCGTTTGCTGAACGAAAAAATAAATGATGCAGCAGGGTTTGTAACCCGCATTAATGATGAGCTTGGAAAAGTAATTGTTGGCCAGCATGGCATGATAGAACGCCTGCTGATTGGTCTTTTAAGCAATGGCCATGTTTTGCTGGAGGGCGTACCCGGATTGGCAAAAACACTGGCTATAAAATCGCTGGCTCAATCTATTAAAGCAAATTTTAGCCGCATACAATTTACCCCCGATCTGTTACCGGCCGATGTGGTGGGTACGATGATCTATAACCAGGGCAAGAATGAATTTTATGTACGTAAAGGCCCCATCTTTTCTAATTTTATTTTAGCAGATGAAATAAACCGGGCTCCTGCAAAAGTGCAAAGTGCTTTACTGGAAGCTATGCAGGAACGGCAGGTAACCATTGGCGATACTACCTATAAATTAGACGAACCATTTTTGGTCCTGGCAACACAAAATCCGATTGAGCAGGAGGGCACTTATCCATTGCCCGAAGCACAGGTAGACAGGTTTATGTTAAAAGTGGTAATTGATTATCCTTCCAAGTCAGAAGAGCAGATGATCATCCGTCAAAATACAATGGGGCTTTCGTTTCAAACAATTAACCCGGTTGCTTCTACCAGTGAAATATTAACAGCAAAGGAATTGGTAAGGCAGGTTTACTTAGATGAAAAAATAGAAAATTATATTCTTGATATTGTATTTGCAACAAGGTTCCCTGACAAATATAATTTGTCGAAATTGAAGCCACTCATCAGTTTTGGTGGATCACCAAGAGCAAGTATCAATCTGGCATTGGCGGCAAAAGCCTATGCTTTCTTAAATAAAAGAGGTTTTGTAATTCCAGAAGATGTGAGAAGTATTTGTAAAGATGTGTTGCGCCATCGCATAGGTTTAACTTACGAGGCAGAAGCAGAAAATGTAAATGTGGAGCAAATCATCAATGAAATTTTAAAAGTGGTGAACGTGCCATAATAGCTTTCCCCATCATTTATAGGTTTATAATTTAGAAGAACCTTTCATAATCAAAACAAAGAACCAGTCTGTTAAAATTATTGAGCCTCCCTTGTTTAAAAAGAAAAAAAATATTGACCTGAATGCTCCTCAACATCTTCCCTCAGGGAAGCCCGATGAACCTTATGGTGTACTTACCACAGAAGAAATTTTACGTAAAGTAAAGGAGCTGGAAATAAAAAGTAAAAAGATTACCACTCATTTATTTACGGGTGAATATCATTCTGCTTTTAAGGGAAAGGGAATGAGTTTTAGGGAAGTGAGGGAATATTATGCCGGCGATGATGTCCGTTTTATTGACTGGAATGTGAGTGCAAGATTTAGCCACCCTTTTACAAAAGTTTTTGAAGAAGAAAGAGAACTTACTGTTTATTTATTGGTGGATGTAAGTGCCAGCAATATGTTTGGTACAGTACAAAACAGAAAGAAAGACCTGATAACAGAAATAGGCGCTGTATTAGCTTTCAGTGCTATCAGCAATAATGATAAAGTTGGGGCAATTTTTTTTAGCGATAAAATTGAAAAATACATTGCTCCTAAAAAAGGCAGGAAACATGCTTTGTACATCGTTCGGGAATTATTGACTGCAGAACCTGTAGGCAAGACGACTAAAATGGAAGAAGCCATCAAGTTTTTTAATAAAACCAGCGGTCAAAAAAGCATTGCTTTTTTAATGAGCGATTTTGTAGATGCGGAATATGAAAATGATCTTAAAGTAATTGGCGGCAGGCATGATGTAATTGGATTGCGCATTTATGATAAAATGGACATGCAATTACCCGATGCAGGTTTATTGGAAATTGAAGACCTGGAAACAGGAAAAAAACAATGGATAGACAGCAGCGATAAAATGGTGCAATACAATTACCAGCAGCAGTTTTTAAAACAAAGTGAATTAAGCAAAGATTATTTTAGAAAAGCGGGAGCGGATCTGTTGCACATTCGTACCGATGAGGATTATGTGAAAGTGTTACAAAAATTTTTTAAAAAAAGAAGCTAAGGTTAATTGATAATTTTATAACTGATAATGGATAATAGAAAAATGTGGCGAATATTTTTGACAGTAGCAATTAGCTGTCTTGCTTTTCTATTATCGGCTGCACAACCTGTTGTAAAAACTTCTGTTGATATAAATGAGATACTTATCGGCCAGCAATTTACGGTGAAGGTTCAGGCCAGCTTTTCAGGTGATGATTTTTTTATCAAATGGATTCAGGTGCCGGATTCTATTCTGCATTTTGAATTGGTGGAAAAAAGCAAAATTGATTCAGCCTTTACCAACACAAAATTATCCGGTCTTTCTCAAACTTTTACGCTCACCAGTTTTGATTCGGGCAAATGGATTTTTCCATCTTTTAATATAAATTTTAGTCCTGCAAAAGATGATACCACCCTCAATATTTTTACCGATTCTTTGCCCATTACTGTTTCCTATTCGGTTGCAGACACCACCACTGCATTAAAAGACATAAAAGCTATCAGGCAGGTAGAAGTAATCAACCCGCTTTGGTATTGGGCTGGCGGTGCTTTATTATTACTGCTGCTGATATTGCTTACAGTCTGGTGGCATCGCAGCCGGAAGAAGAATAAAGAAATTGCACCAGTTCACTCAAAATTATCTCCTTTTGAAGAAGCCATGCAGGAGCTGGAGAAATTAAAGGAACACAATTTAACAGTGCATAATGAAATACAGCAATACCATACCAAACTGATAGAAATTTTCAGGCGATATTTATCCCGTAAGGAGAATATGGATTACCTCAATAAAACAACAAGCGACATATTGATGGATATCAGGAATAATTATGCTGATAAGGAAATACTTGACAAGACGGCAACTGCACTACGTTTCAGTAATGCGGTTAAGTTTGCAAAATATGTTCCACCGGCAACAGACAGCGAAGCCAACAAACAAATAATTAGAGATACCATCCAGTTAATTGAATCATCAGCTATAAATACTAAACTATAAATCATTTTGTTTTTTGACTACTTAAATAATATCAGTTTTGCAGCGCCACAATTTTTTTTGCTGGCTTTATTACTTCCGGTGATGATTGTATGGTATGTAAAAAAGAATTCAGCCAGCCAGGCAGGTATTAAAGTTTCTTCGTCAAAAAGTTTTACGGGCCTAACTTCCTGGAAAAGTATGTTAAGGCACCTGCCATTTTTTTTACGCCTTTTAAGCATTGCTTTTATTATTGCTGCACTGGCAAGACCACAAACAAAAACGGATGAACAACAGGCCGAAGGTGATGGCGTAGATATAGTATTGTGCATTGATGTAAGTGGTAGTATGACCGCACAGGATTTTATACCCAACCGCATGGAAGCTGCAAAAAAAGTAGCGCAGGATTTTATTGATAGGAGGTTAACAGACCGCATTGCCATTGTAATTTTTTCGGGAGAAAGTTTTACGCAATGCCCATTAACAACGGATAGGGCTGTTTTGAAATCTGCTGTGGAAAATATTCGCAATGGATTGCTGGAAGATGGCACTGCTATCGGTGACGGGCTTGCTACCAGTGTTGACCGCCTGCGCAGCAGCAAATCAAAAAGTAAAGTGGTTATATTATTAACAGACGGGGAAAATAATGGGGGACTGATTGGGCCAACCAATGCCAAAGAAATTGCCAAAGCATTTCATGTAAAAGTATATACTATTGGCGTAGGCACAGAAGGCTATGCCCCATTCCCTGTTAGAACCAATTTGGGCGTTGTAATGCAACAGCAAAAAGTTACCATTGATGAAAAGTTGTTAAAAGAAATTGCCGTTGAAACAGGTGGTAGATATTTTAGGGCTAAAGACAATGCAGGCCTGGAAAATATTTATAAAGAAATTGATGGGCTTGAAAAATCGAAAGTAGAAATATCCACGCTTACAAGATATACAGAAAAATTCTTTCCTTTTGTAATGGTTGCGCTTGGCTTATTGTTATTGGAATTTTTATTACGGTTTACCGTGTTGAAGAAGTTTCCTTAGTGATAGGATAGGCCCCATTTCCCAAAAGGGTAATTGGCGGACTCTGCTCCAAATTTGCAAGTTTAATAAAAGTCCCCGATAGCTATTTTTGTACAAGAG
>JANYFT010000240.1 GCA_025359625.1 Ferruginibacter sp. | reverse complement strand
AATATCGTTACTCAAACGTTACTTGATAAAATGAAAAAACCCCGCATTCATAATAAACACGAGGCTTTAAGCGATTTGGGTTTGTTACCCGACCAGGATTCGAACCTAGACAGGCAGAATCAGAATCTGCAGTACTACCGTTATACTATCGGGCAATTAAAAGAAGTGCAAACTTAAAAAAAAATCCGATTGAAATATCAGGCAGTTAGTTTTTTAAAGTATAATCATAATGATGTCCGCTGTTCCCATTCTTTAAATATGGGTCAAGAATAATCCAAAACTAATTTCAAAAAAGGCCCCGCAATATTTACATAAATTAAAGTGTTTGTTAATATTTAAAAGAAAATAGCATTTTAAAAAACAGGAGTTTATTTTTGCAACGTGAATAATGTTACAACTTACGCTTTACATAAAGGCAATAGCTGGGCAGATGCCTGGCATACCAAATCCTTTCGTATAAAATTAGTTACAGGGCTTATACTGTTTATCGGACTTTTGCTTTTTCTACCTTCTTTTTTTGCCTTTATTGAAAAAAGAGAAGGCGTTGAACTGAACGATTTACTTTTGCAATATATACCTGCACGGGATTTTTCCGTACTCATTTTTATAATTATCTGGTCTGTTTTCCTGTTGGTGATCATCCGCAGTGTTCATGACCCTTCCCTTTTTTTAGTAATCATTCTTTCACTGGTGGCATTGCTGATACTTAGAATTACAACTATTTATTTTTTTGAACTTAATCCCCCTAAGGGTTTAATTGTATTAAGAGATCCCTTAACAAGCCTTACTTATGGTGGCCGGGGAATATTTATTACTAAAGACCTTTTTTTCTCAGGGCACACGTCTAATTTATTGATGGTTTATTTATGCCTGCAGAAAAAGAGAGATAAAATTTTTGTACTCCTGGCAACTGTTACAGTGGGCATTTTGGTATTAGTGCAACACGTGCATTATTCCATGGATGTTATTGGTGCAATTTTAATCACTTTTTTTGTTGTTAAAGGCGTAAAAAAATTGGCAATTTTTTAATACCAGTTAAAAATGGAATTTGCCGACAGATAGTATAGTTTATTACAATAGCATTTATTTAATTCAAACTTCTGCTACATAAAACTCCAGTGCTGGTCTGCATTGTAATAATGGATATTTGTTTCTGGCCAGTGTTGCTTATCAAAACCGGGAGCATTTTCCAATACTTCTTTTTTTTGATCAAATATAAATAGCCGCTTGGCAGCATCAATGGTTAGTAATCTGAAAGGGATTGCAAAAAGCTTTTCTCCGATACCCAAAAAACCTCCAAATTCTATTACATAATATTCTATCTGCCCGGTGTTAACGTTTAGCATGATTTCTTTTATGTCCCCTAGATATTCATCTACTTTATTATACACTTTGTCACCAATAATTGATGTAGCAGTTAAGCATTTTAAAGGAAGGTTTGGGTAAAGCCCTTCCTCGTTTTCACCCGTAATGTTGTCATTAAATAATTCCGACATGGTTGTTGTTTTTAATTTAAAAAAATGTGATTTGCGTATTTCTACTGGAAAATTCATGCCATAAAAATTTATAGATTTTTAAAAATAATGTAGTCGGTTTACAATGCATTTTTAAACAGGGTTTGTTTTTTTGAAACATGATTGTAGAAAATAGTCCCCTTCTGCTTCAGTATTCATGTGCAGATAATTAATAAGGTAGGCATAAAAATTAAAAGGTTTTGATTCAATCAGAAAACTACCACCATAAAAAGTTTCCTTCACTTTTTTGAGGTATTATTGTAAATTTACCAGTGACATTATTTTAATATTTGTGTAATGCAGGATGTTATGATTTTTTGGTTAATAATAAGTACCTAATGTATTTAATAATAAATTTGTTTTTTATGAAAACAAAGGCAAATGCAAAAATAAAGAAAAGTATATTTTTTTCTATATTCTGCGTTGCCTCATTAATAGCTAAAGGCCAGGTAATGTCATCCGATAACCTGCTTACTATGGCTGGTTTGGCAAAACCGAAGCTGGAAAGTTATATATCAAAAAGAGGATTTGTTTATAAAGGAAAAGACCAGGTGAAGGACACACTGCAGGGCCGGTACGACTATCTGAAAATTAAAAAAGAAAAAGATAAAAAAATAGATTCTATCACACGTTCCTTCTTCCTGGAAGATGTACAAGGAACCTCCCTGATTGCTTACCAAACCAGTTCCTTCCCTGAGTTTAACGCATTAGTGGAGCAATTTAAAAAAGATGGCTTTTATTGTAACCAACCTGCAGATAGTGTAGAAAAGGAGGTTTTATTATTTCAGCATAATGATATTACTGTGCGTACTTTCTTTACTGTAGCCGACACTATAAAAAGCTACGGTTTAAGGGTACAAAAAAAATTGTTCCCCAACCCTAAAGAGGTAAATTACGCAGATGACTTGCTTGCTTTCACTTCCCATGAATACCTTGCGTATTATTTTGGAAAAAACAATGTAAAGAACGACGTTTATTTTTTTTCTGAAAATGAGGTTGCAAGGTGTTCTGTTTTATTTTTAAATACCAACCGCCAGGTAGTTTTTATATGGAAAGATGATGTGAATAAATGTACCATTGACCACCTGCTTTTTGGCGGCCAGCAAAAATTAGAAAGCCTGAAACAAAATGATAATTTTATTGCGGAAAGCAACTGGATTTTTAAAAGTGGTATCCATCCGGGGATGAGTTTATTTGAATTAAGAAGGTTGCATGGATTTGATTTTAAATTTTGCGGTGGTAATTCTGCCAACTCCGGATCCGTGTTGCCCGACAATGCCGGCAAACTGAATTTTAAAAGAGAAAATATAATTTTGAGCTGTATAAATTGTAACGATCAAAAATTTGCTTCTGCTGCTGTTATAGATGCAGATGATGCCATTACCGACGAGAAAATTTTATTTGTGTTAACTATTGCACTTAATCCTTAACCGCATACATCCTCTTTGTTTATTCCCGTACAAATGCCTTCCGTTTGCTTTAAATGGTGTAATTTCAAATTTTTTCAGCATTTTCTTTAAACTGATTTTTGTATGAAATTGAATAAAAAAATTATATCCATTATGCTGGCAGGTTCTTTAATGATGATGAACAGGGCGACAGCTCAACTACAATACCCCGTTACAAAAAAAATTGATACCGTTGATACCTATTTTGGCAACAAAGTGGCCGACCCATACCGGTGGCTGGAAGATGATAAAAGTGCAGCCACAAAAGAATGGGTAACGGCACAAAATGTGGTTACACAAAATTACCTGGCTACCATTCCTTACCGTAAAAACTTTCAGCAGGCCATTGAGAAAGTATTTAATTATCCTAAATACTCGGCACCTTTCAGAAAAGGTGAGTGGTTTTATTTTTATAAGAATGATGGACTGCAAAACCAAAGTGTTTTGTACCGCCAAAAAGGATTAACGGGTACGGTTGAAGAAGTGCTGGACCCTAATAGATTAAGCCCTGATGGCACTACCCGTTTACAGTTGTTTGCTTTAAGCAAGGAGGGCAACTATGCAGTGGTGGGGCTTAGCAAAGGTGGCAGCGATTGGCAAACTTATTATGTAAGGGATATGAAAACCGGCAAGGATCTAAGTGACGAGTTAAACTGGGTAAAAATAAGCGGTGCCGCATGGAAAGTAAATGGGTTTTATTATAGCCGTTATCCATCTCCCGAAAAAGGCGCCAGCGATTTGAGTGCGAAGAATGAAAACCACCAGGTGTATTATCATAAAGTGGGGACCTTGCAAACGGAAGATGTTTTGGTGTACGAAAACAAGGAAAATCCGCAACGGTTTAACACGGCAGCAACCAGCGAGGATGAGCGCTTTTTATATTTAAACATTAGCGACCGGGGGAAAGGTTTGGATGGTAACGCCATTTATTTTAAAGATTTAAATGCGGGCAACGATACCAGTTTTAAACCTATTGTAAAAGATATTAGCAATGATAATTATGGAGTAATAGATAATACTGCTGACCAGTTTTTGTTACAGACAAATGCAGGTGCCCCCAACAGTAAAGTGATTGCTGTAAATATCAATAACCCTGATATCAGTAAGGCGATAGTGATGATCCCGGAACAGACGGAACCTTTACAGAGTGCCAATACCGGTGGTGGTAAATTATTTGTTGATTATTTAAAAGACGTGAGCACCCGGACTTATGTGTATGATTTAAAGGGTAAGTTATTGAAGGAAGTTAAATATCCGGGCCTTGGTAATGGCGGTGGCCTGGGTGGTTATAAAAATGACAAATTTGTATTTTATGTATTTACCTCCTTTACTGTGCCGCCAACAATTTACAAATATGATATTGCAACTGGCATTAGTACAGTTTTCCGCAAGCCGGAAGTAAGTTTTAATCCTGCTGATTATGAAACCAAACAGGTTTTTTATACATCAAAAGATGGAACCAAGATTCCCATGTTTATCATCAATAAAAAAGGCATAAAGCTGAACAGTAATAATGTTACTTTATTATATGGCTATGGCGGATTTAATGTAAACCTTGAGCCGGGCTTTAGTGCTACTTTGCTGCCTTTTTTAAATGCCGGTGGCATTTATGCACAGGCTAATTTACGCGGTGGTGGCGAGTATGGCGAAAAATGGCACCAGGCCGGTATGTTATTAAATAAACAAAACGTGTTTGATGATTTTATTGCCGCAGGCGAATATTTAATTGCACAAAAATACACCAGTAAAGAAAAGCTCGCCATCAGGGGTGGCAGCAATGGCGGCTTGTTGGTGGGTGCTGTTATTAACCAGCGGCCCGATCTTTTTAGAGTGGCTATTGCGCAGGTAGGCGTAATGGATATGTTGCGTTTTCACAAATTTACCATCGGCTGGAACTGGATTGCTGACTATGGCAGCAGCGAAAAAGATGTGACTAATTTTAAAAACCTGTATGCCTTTTCTCCATTGCACAATTTAAAAGAAGGGTTAAAGTATCCATCTGTATTGGTTACAACCGCCGATCATGATGACAGGGTAGTGCCTGCGCATTCATTTAAATATATAGCCACGCTACAAGAAAAATATAAAGGCAGTAACCCTGTGCTGATACGTATTGATACTAATAGCGGCCATGGTGCCAGCAATACAAAAAAGAATATTGAAACCCTTGCAGATATTTATTCTTTCATTTTTTATAACATGGGCGCAGCACCAAAACTATAATGAAAATATTAATAACCGGAGCCAATGGCTTACTTGGCCAGCACCTTATAAAATTATTACTGGATACGACAGCTCACGAAATTATTGCTACCAGCAAAAGGGAGCCCCGTTTGGTTTTACAGGATAGCAGGCTGCATTATTATTCCCTTGATATTACGGATGGAATGGCGGTTAATTTATTACTGGAGAAATTGCAGCCTGACACCATTATTCACTGTGCTGCATTAACACAGGTGGATGAATGTGAGCAGCAGCCAATAAAAGCCTGGGAGATAAATGTAACTGCTACCCGCTTTATAGTGGATGCCGCAAAAAAGATAAATGCCTTTGTAATTTTTGTGTCAACCAATTTTGTTTTTGATGGATTGAGCGGACCTTACAAAGAAGAAGATACAGTTAACCCAGTGAGTTACTATGGCAGCACAAAAGTAGCCGCCGAAAAGGCTGTAGCAGAAAGCGGATTACAATATGCTATAGTAAGAACCTGCCTGTTGTATGGCAATATTTTATTTGGTACAAGAAGTAATGTTATCAGTTGGGTGAAGGAGAACCTGGAGCAGGGTAAAAAAATAAAAGTAGTAAGCGATCAGTGGCGTACACCCACCTATATTGAAGACCTGGCAAAAGGTATTTTATTGATCGCAGAAAAAAAAGTGGTCGGTCTATTTCATATTTCAGGAAAAGACTTTTTAAGCCCTTATGACATGGCTATGGCTACAGCAGATTATCTGCACCTTGATAAATCGCTGATTGAAAAAGTAGATGCTTCTGTATTTACACAGCCTGCTAAAAGGCCAGCCACCACGGGGTTTGTAATAAATAAAGCAAAGGAGGTGTTAGATTATTCTCCGCTAAGTTTTATTGAGGGGTTGAAAAAGATGCTACCTCCATCCCCTAAAGGGGGGTAACTTTACGAGTTCACCCTTTATGGAGCCGCATTCATTTTTAGTCTTCAAATTAGAATCTGTTCTACTTAAGGCAGGGGCTCCAAATTACCCCCCCTTTAGGGGATGGGGGCTGCTGTTCCCTACATCCTCTCCGGCACCCTGGTTCCCAATAATTCCATTCCGCTGTTTAAGGTATTGGCTGTCATAACGGCTAACTGTAAACGCAGTTGTTTTTTATTGCCCGTTTCTGCATTGGCAATCGAATGTTCTGTATAAAAAGAATTGAAAGTTTTAGCAAGGTTAAACACATACATAGCAATTATTGACGGATTGTGTTCAATAGCAGCTTGTTCAATAGCCTCCGGATATTGTTCCAATATAACAATCAATTCTTTCTCCAACTTTAATAAATTGCTGCTGGTTAATGCCTGTTGATTATTGGCCAACGGTTCCTTACGTAAAATGCTTTTTATTCTTGCATGGGTATATTGTACAAACGGCCCGGTAAAACCGTGGAAGTCGATACTTTCTTCGGCGTTAAATACCATTGTCTTTTTTGGATCAACCCTTAGTAAATAAAATTTCATAGCTCCTAGCCCGATGGTATCGTAAAGGTCTTTCAATTCTTCAACAGTAAAATCTTTTACCTTGCCCAATTCTTCCGTATGCATTTGCGAAGTAGCAATCATTTCATCCACAATGTCATCTGCATCAACCACTGTTCCTTCACGGCTTTTCATTTTTCCTGTGGTTAATTCTACCATGCCATAGCTTAAATGAAAAATATTATCTGCATTGGCCATGCCCAGTTTTTTGCAGATCAGTTGCAACACTTTCATGTGGTAGTTTTGCTCGTTGCCAATTACATAAATGCTGCTGTCAATTTTATATTCTTCGTATTTCTGCAATGCCAATCCAATATCCTGGGTTATGTAAACCGATGTGCCATCTTTTCTTTGCACCAGTTTTTCATCCAGTCCGTCTGCGGTCAGGTCTATCCAGATACTTCCATCTTCTTTTTTAAAAAATACTGTTTTATCAAGGCCTTGTTGTACAATGTATTTTCCTAATAAATAAGTTTTGCTTTCGTAATAAATCTTATCAAAGTCAGTGCCAATGCGCTTGTAGGTGATATCAAAACCTTCATACACCCAGCCATTCATTTTTTTCCACAAGTCAATCACTGCCGGTTTGCCTTCTTCCCAATCCAGTAACATTTGTTTGGCTTCTGCCATAACGCTGGTGTTGTTCCGGGCTATTTCTTTTATTTCATCATGTAGTTTGGCTATTTTTTCTTCATCTTTTATTTCATCCAGTTTGGTTAAGGCAATCAATAATTTATCCAGTTTTTCCAGGGCAACACCACTAAAGTCACAAAGGTCGCCCAGGTTAATTTTGTTGATCAATACCTGGCTTTCGGCTTTCAGGTCATTTTCAAAACGTACATAATAGTCGCCTACTAAATGGTCGCCTTTAATGCCGGTTGATTGTGGCGTTGCTCCATTGGCATATTTCTGCCAGGCGATCATACTTTTACAAATATGTATGCCACGGTCGTTTACGATGCAGGTTTTTATAACCTCGTAGCCATTCGCTTTATAAATTTCTGCCACACTCCATCCTAAAAAAATATTTCTTAAATGACCCAAATGCAATGGCTTATTGGTATTGGGAGAAGCATATTCCACCATCACTTTTTTACCATTTTTTTCCTTTCTGCCATACCCCGCATTTGCGTAATTTTTTTGCAGCAGGTTTGTCCAAAAAGTATTGGTAACTGACAGGTTTAAAAAACCTTTAATGATATTGAAATTTGAAAATAATTCAGGATAGGTTTTGATAAGGTATCCGCCCAGTTGATTGCCTATTGAATCCGGTGATTGCTTCAGGGATTTTACAAGGGCAAACATCACGATAGTATAATCACCTTCAAACTCAGGTTTTGTTTGGTTTATTTGAAAATCTTTTTCGGTAATTGATTGGTTGTACAGTGCCGACAAACCTGCGGTAACATTTTTTTGTATACTACTTACGATTGACATCCTGCAAAAATAATGAAATGGAGTTACATGGTTTTGATGTTGTGATAGTATGTAGTTAATTGTACCAATTGGCTTTTAAAAAAAGTTGCCCCCCGGCATAAAAATTACATTGTCCACGACCTTTTTCAGTGGGGTTGGCCTTTATTGGATACCAAATTTTGAATACATTAAAATGATGACCATGAAGAAAATAGCTATGGGAAATTAACTTTATAGTGGAAAGCCGAAGATGCCCAAAGCGATGCCGTAAAAGAGGGCGATGCAACAGTGCTGCCATATAAATTGATGTATGGACAAAAAAACTGTATTCAATTATTGATTTAGTCAGTAGCAATTATCCATTATCCCATACCTTTGCGCCTATTTTTAAATTTATGATAAGTGTAAATAATGTAACCCTGGCCTATGGCAAAAGGGTATTGTTTGATGAAGTAAATATTTCTTTTGTAAAGGGAAATTGTTATGGTGTTATTGGTGCCAATGGTGCTGGTAAATCTACTTTTATAAAAATATTAAGCGGCGAAATTGAGCCCAATAAAGGAACGGTTAGCATTACCCCGGGCGAACGCATGGCGGTGCTAAGGCAGGACCAGTTTGGCTTTGATGAAGTATCGGTATTGCATACCGTAATGATGGGCCACCAAAAAATGTGGGACCTGATGAATGAAAAAGATGCGCTGTATATGAAGGAAGACTTTACAGAAGCAGATGGTATGAAGGCCGGTGAAATGGAACACCAGTTTGGTGAGATGGGCGGCTATACGGCTGAAAGTGATGCGGCACAGTTTTTAAATGAACTGGGCGTAAAGGAAGAAATGCACCAAATGCTGATGAAGGATATTGGCGGTAATATTAAAGTACGGGTATTGCTGGCGCAGGCTTTATTTGGCAACCCGGATATTTTATTATTAGATGAACCTACTAATAACCTGGATGTGGAAACCATCAGTTGGCTGGAAAATTTTTTAGCCGATTACCAGAATATTGTATTGGTAGTAAGCCATGACCGTCACTTTTTATAATACCCCGTCGAAGGGACCGAACCCGCACTTCTCTGAGATCCTGGCGGGTG